>VBOS01000039.1 GCA_005893185.1 Candidatus Eiseniibacteriota bacterium | reverse complement strand
GATCTCTCGCGTTGCGTTGCGTCGCGCCCGGCCGCGAGGCGCAGCAGCGGCCGGCGGTCGCCGACGTGCGGCCGCTGGTGGACCAGGCGATCGCGTGGTTCCAGGGCGACGTGATCGAGCGCAACGCCCGCGATGCGGAAAGGACCGGCGAACGATGAAGGGCTTCGGCGACATGTTGAAGCAGGCGCAGCGGATGAAGCGCGACTTCGACGAGCTGCAGGAGCGGCTCGCCGGCGAGCGCTTCGAGGCGTCCGCCGGGGGCGGGACGGTGCGCGCGGTGGTGGACGGCAAGCAGCTCCTGAAGGAGCTGAAGCTCGATCCCGCGCTGCTCGCCGAGCCGGACGTCACGTTGATCGAGGACCTGGTCCTGACCGCAGTGGGCGAGGCGCAGCGCGCCTCCGAAGCGAAGATGCACGAGGCGCTGAAGAAGCTCACGCGAGCTCCTGATCGAGGAGCTGGCCCGGCTCCCGAGCATCGGGCCCAAGAGCGCCCAGCGGCTGGCGCTCCACCTGCTGCGCGTCTCGCGCGAGGACGCGCTGCGGCTCGCGGAGGCCATTCGCGCGGTGAAGGAGCGCGTGCATTTCTGCAGCGTGTGCGGCAACTTCGCCGAAGAGGATCCCTGCGCGCTGTGTCGCGATCCCGGCCGCGACGGCTCGGTGGTGTGCGTGGTCGAGCAGCCGGGCGACGTGCTGGCCTTCGAGCGCACCGGCCAGTTCCGCGGGCGCTACCACGTGCTGGGCGGCGCGCTCTCGCCGCTCGACGGCACCCATCCCGAGCAGCTCCGCATCCAGGCGCTGCTCGAGCGCATGCGCCCGGCAGCTGCGACGGGCGTCGCAGACGCAGCTGCGGGCGGTCCCGCGATCCGGGAGATCATCCTCGCCACCAACCCCAACGTGGCGGGCGAGGCGACCGCGCTCTACCTGTCGAAGCTGCTGATCCCGCTCGGGGTGCGCGTGACGCGCATCGCGCGCGGCGTTCCGATGGGCTCCGACCTCGAGTACTCCGACCTCGTCACCCTGGGCCGCGCCCTCGAGGGCCGGCGCGAGGTCGAGTAGGCCGGACCCAAGCTCTCAACGCCATGTTCCAGCCTCTGCTCAGCCCGTTGTGGCTCCTTTCCGTGCCGGTGTTCGTGGCGCTCAACGCCTTCTTCGTGGCCGCCGAGTTCGCGCTGGTCTCGGTGCGCTGGACGCGCGTCGAGCAGCTCGTGGGCGAGCGCAAGTGGGGCGCCCTGTCGCTGCGCTACGCGGCCGAGCACCTCGACGACTCGCTGGCCGCGGCCCAGCTCGGCATCACGTTCACCAGCCTGGCGTTGGGCTGGGTCGGCGAGCCCGTGATCGCGCATCTCTTCGAGCCCGTGTTCGGAGCGATCCCCGGTCCGTGGGGCGTCGCGGTCACGCACACGGTGGCGATCGCCATCGCGTTCCTGCTCATCACCTACATGCACGTGGTCCTGGGGGAACAAGTCCCCAAGGTCATCGCGATCGAGCGCGCCGAGGACGTCGGGCTGTTCGTTGCCGGGCCGGTGGTTGCCTTCTCGCGCCTCGCGCGGCCCTTCATCTCCGTGATCCGCTACTCCAGCACGGGCGTGATGCGAAGCCTTCGCCTTCCGCCGCTGCCGCCCGCGAAGCTCGTCCACTCGGTGGACGAGCTGCGCATGCTGGTCGAGGAGACCCGGGAGGCCGGCGTGATCCCGGAGGACCAGGCGAGCTATATGCGCAACGTGCTCCTGATCTCGGACAAGAAAGTGCGCGAGGTGATGGTCCCGCGCGAGAAGGTGGTGACGGTCTCGCTCTCCGCCAACGAGGAGGAGGTGCTGGGCACCGCGCGCGTCACAGCCCACACCCGCATGCCGGTGTGGGATGGGAATCCCGACAACATCGTCGGGATCGTGAACACCAAGGACCTGTTCCACCTCTTCAGCCTGAAGGGTCTCGTGATCCTCGAGGATGCGATGTACCCGCCGATCTTCGCCCAGCCCGAGCAGCGCGTCGGCTGGCTGCTCCAGACATTCAAGCGCGAGAAGCGCCAGATGGCCGTTGTGCGCGACGTGTGGGGGCGCTTTCTCGGGATCGTGACGGTGGAGGACATCCTGGGGGAGATCGTGGGTGAGATCGAGGACGAGCACGACTGGCGGCCGGCGGGGGCGGGGCGAGCCTTTGGCGCCGGCGGCGAGCCGCAGGCGGCGACCGCCGGGCCTGGGGCGGCTGGGGCGCCGGGGACGACTGTGGGAGGCCCGCCGCCCACGTCGGACGAGGTGGTTCCGCACGGGACCCTAGATCGCCGAGGCATCGTTGGGTGAATCGGGAGGAGCATTGCTGGGCCTGGCGCCAGGGCTGGTCGAGGTCTGGATCTTCGACCACACTCCATCCGAATCGGCGGAAACAGGTGGGGAGGCAAGCAGGAGAAGGAGAAGCAGAACCCCGAGGACGAATGCGAGGAGGAAGAGGCGGTAGTAGGGCACGCGGACTTCCATGTTGAGCCTCGATTTCAGGGACGAGATGGTTCGCACACATCGGTCGGCGCCATTGAAAAGGCCACGTCCCGTCTCCCCCTCCGCGGGCGACCTCGACATCGCGCACAGGTGGCGGCACGGGGCTTCGAGCGAGGGACGGTGGGAAAGGAGACGAGCGGCAGATGCGCCGGAGAGAGCCGCAAGGCCGAGACGGAAACGCACTCCTGACCGAGCGACCAGCAGCAAACTTCCATCTCGGGGCTCCGGGGGGATCGGGAGACGGAACCTGAGCGGACTTTACTTCTGTTCGGGCCGATTTTCCGCCCCAGCCTGGGCTCGGCGCAAGAGTCTTCCTGCCCGCT
>VBOS01000362.1 GCA_005893185.1 Candidatus Eiseniibacteriota bacterium | reverse complement strand
GGTGGAGTCGCTGGCGTTGGTGCTGGATCGCCATCCGGAGTACCGGTCGGCGAAGATCCTGGAGCGCATCGTGGAGCCGGAGCGCGTGCTCATGTTCCGGGTGCCGTGGATCGACGACCGCGGCGAGATCCAGGTGAACCGCGGCTTCCGCATCCAGATGAACAGCGCGATCGGCCCCTACAAGGGCGGGCTTCGCTTCCACGCCTCCGTGAACCTGGGGATCCTCAAGTTCCTGGCTTTCGAGCAGGTGTTCAAGAACTCGCTCACCACGCTGCCGATGGGCGGCGGCAAGGGAGGCTCGGACTTCGATCCCAAGGGCAAGAGCGACATGGAAGTGATGCACTTCTGCCAGAGCTTCATGACCGAGCTGTGGCGCCACATCGGACCGGACACCGACGTGCCGGCGGGCGACATCGGCGTCGGCGGGCGCGAGATCGGCTTCCTCTACGGTCAGTACAAGCGGCTCGCCAACGAGTTCAGCGGCGTGCTGACGGGCAAGGGCCTGAACTGGGGCGGCTCGCTGATCCGGCCGGAGGCGACGGGCTACGGCTGCGTGTACTTCGCGCAGGAGATGCTGAAGACGCGGCGCCAGACGCTGGAGGGAAAGACCTGCCTGGTCTCGGGCAGCGGCAACGTCTCCCAGTACACGGTGGAGAAGCTGCTCGACCTCGACGCCAAGCCGATCACGCTCTCGGACTCGAACGGCGTGATCCACGATCCGGCCGGCATCGATCGCGAGAAGCTCGCGTGGGTGATGGACCTCAAGAACGTGAAGCGCGGGCGCATCAAGGACTACGCGGACAAGTTCAAAGGGGCCAGGTACATTCCGACCGATCCCATGCAGGACGAGAACTCGCTGTGGAGCGTCAAGGCGGATTGCGCGTTCCCGAGCGCCACGCAGAACGAGATCAACGCCCGCGACGCGGCGAGCCTCGTGAAGAACGGGGTGACGCTGGTGGCTGAGGGCGCCAACATGCCGAGCACGCTCGAGGCGACGAAGGTGTTCCTCGACGCGAAGATCCTCTACGGCCCGGCCAAAGCGGCGAACGCCGGCGGCGTTGCGACCTCGGGACTCGAGATGTCGCAGAACAGCATGCGGCTCTCGTGGACGCGCAAGGAGGTGGACGAGCGGCTCCACAACATCATGCTCGCCATCCACACCGCGTGCTTCGAGACCGCGGAGAAGTACGGGACGCCGGGGAATCTCGTGAACGGCGCCAACATCGCGGGCTTCCTCAAGGTCGCGAACGCGATGCTGGATCAGGGCGTGGTCTGACCCCGGGCGGGCTCCTTCAGCACGAGGGGATCAGCCGGCGGGGTCGGAGACGCTCGTATCACGCGACGACGCGGGGGGCAACGCGCCCCGCGTTTCGTCGTGGGCCGGGGGCCGTCGGGCCCGCGAACGGAGTCGTGTTTTAGGAGAGGGGCGCGCCACGCTGCAGCCGCCCTCGGTGTCGAGGGCAGAGCTGCGGGCCAGCGTGGCGTACGCCCCAATCGTTCCGTCCCGGTTGCCGCGCGCTTCACCGCGCTCCGCCGCCCGCCGGGCGGGCCGGACGCGCGATGGTCACGTGGGAAACATGGGCGTTGCGCAACGAATTATCGTCGTCGTCGTCGCCGCTTTCGTCTCGGTCGTCTCCGCGAGGATCCGCCCCCTTCACCTTCACCAGCTCGTTCGTCGTGTTCTCGTTGACGTCGACCTCCAGCACGAGGCCGATGCCCAAGGCGTAGTACTTGTGCTCGATGGCGCCGGGATCGAACGCGGAGAAGTTCTCGGTCTCGAGGCAGTTGGAGTACGCCCCGGCGGGCACGTTCGCAGTGGCATCGAGCGCCAACACCCGCGCCTGATCCTGGGCGATGCCGGGGGCGTTTTCCTCGTTGTAGACGTCGCCGACCTGAGGATGAGCCTCCATGATGATTCCGCCCTCGGCGCCGTCGCGGCCCGCCCGCCAGCTTCCCTCGGTGCTCACTTCACCGGTCGCGGGGTCCCGTGAGCGGGCATCCTCACCGAAGTACCACACGTTGCCTTGCTCGTCCGAGGCGAAGTAATCGAATGTGTGCTCGATCCACTTGCCGTCCAGGCGGACGACGTCTTCGATCACGCGGGTCGTGACACCCGCGATCCTCCGGGTCTCCCGGGTGACCGTGAACACCTCGGTCTCGACCCCGTCTGGAGTCTCGGAGCGGTAGCGGAACGTCGCCCCCGGCACGAGCGGGAAGTAGGGATTGTCGGAGCGGGGCACGAACTCGTGGCCTTGCTGAGTGCCGACGTCCGATGCGCCGGCGGCGGGCACGCCGCGAGAGGGGCTCTGCGATTTCCCCGCCGAAGGATCCGGTCCGGTGACGCGCCCCGACTTCGAGCAGCCGGCGAGCACCAGCGCGGTGCAGATGACGAGACGATGGAGCGACATGCGATGCGCCGTCACAGAGTCCCCTGCTGTCGTATGGAGCGCGGATCGCTTCGGCTTCCCTGGTGAAGCCGTGAGTCGGCTGGTTCCGCGCCCATGTCGGAAACGTAAACGGCCGCCGTCACTGGCCGCTATGGGGTGTAACGCCGAAAATCGGTGGGGGCGATTCCCGGAAGCTGCGCCGCCAATCCCTGCGTCTTGAGAGTGGTCGAGTCCTCTTAAGGATTCACGAGAGTCGGCAGCGGCTGCGCACCATTGCGACGCGCACGGGCCTTACGCCTTGCGTTTCGCTAAACTGCGTGAATGAGCCA
>VBOS01000359.1 GCA_005893185.1 Candidatus Eiseniibacteriota bacterium | reverse complement strand
GTTCATGAGACTCGAGAACTCGATCGTGGTCGAGGATGCGATCGCGGTAAACGACCATGTGTGCGGCGTCCACCCCATCGCCCAGTGCCAGTTGTTCGAGCTGTCGAAGCTGAAATCGGCATGCTGTCCCGCCGCGGACAGGCGCAGCCATTTGACCGCCGGCGTCGTGAACGGCTCGCCCGACAACTGGAAATCCACCCGGTACGCCACGCCGGCATAGGTGGGTATGGTCTGCCCGATGCCGCCCGGAGCGCTCGTCGCATTCAGGGCCAGACTCCGCGTTCCCTGCGCCGGTTCCCAGTAGGCGTCGGTCATGAGCTCGATGGGCGCGCGGGTCACGATCCAGCCGTCGATCGCCGTCTCGCCGACGGCAAGCTGCATCTCGCCCGAAGGCACGGGTGGCCCGGTCTCGAAGCTGGGGTTGGTGAGCATGTTCGCATGCGCCGATGCCGAAAGCGCAGCTGCGAACGCGATGCTGGCGGCGGCCGCGAGCCTGCGATCCGGTTGGATGACCATGACGTCGTACTCCCCGCACTGAAGAAGGCGCTCCGCGCAATGACCCTGCTGCACGTACCGAGAGTTCACTCAGACTGGGGAGATGCTAGGGCGGTTGCCACCGGCAAGTCCAGCGCTTTCGGGGGGCTGGGAGCCTGCACCTGCCATCTGATAGCCTGCAGTTGTGGGCGCTCCGCCCGCGGCCCGACAACCGGAGAACAACGATGGACCTGATTCTGCTCCTTCCCGTGCTGTGCGTCGTCGCCCTGCCGGGCGGCATCGCTCCCGCTCCCCTCGCCCACACCTACTCGATCGTCGCGCGTGATCCGGCGACCGGCGAGATGGGTGTGGCCGTTCAGTCGCATTACTTCTCGGTGGGGCCGGTCGTGCCGTGGGCCGAGGCCGGCGTCGGCGCGGTCGCGACCCAGTCGCTGGTGCTCGTGGACTACGGGCCCAATGGGCTCGACCTGATGCGGAAGGGCCTGACCGCGCAGCAGGCGCTCGACTCGCTGGTGCGCGCGGACACCAGCTCCGACGTCCGGCAGGTGGCGATGGTGGACGCGAAGGGCAACGTGGCCACGCACACCGGGAAGAAGTGCATCCCCGACGCGGGGCACAAGGCCGGGAACCAGTACTCGTGCCAGGCCAACCTGATGGCGAACCCGTCGGTGTGGCCCGCGATGAGCGCGGCGTTCGAGAAGGCGCAGGGCGACCTGGCCGAACGCATGATGCAGGCGCTCGAAGCGGCGCAGAAGGCGGGCGGGGACATCCGCGGCAAGCAGTCGGCGGCGATCGTCGTGGTGAAGGCGCAGGCCTCCGGCAAGCCGTGGGCGGATCGCGTGATGGACCTGCGTGTCGAGGACAGCCAGGATCCGCTGAAGGAGCTGCGCCGCCTGATCCGGCTGCGTCGCGCCTACATTCTCGAGGACGACGGCGACAACTTCATCGCCGCCAAGAAGCCCGACGAGGCGCTCAAGGCCTACGAGGACGCGGCGAAGCTCGCACCCGAAGTGGCCGAGCTGAAGTTCTGGGCGGCGGTCTCGATGTACGCCAACGGGCGAGAGGCCGACGCCATCAAGATGTTCCGCGAGGTCTTCTCGCACGAGCAGCAGTGGGTGGACCTCGTCCCACGCCTGGCCCAGGTGGGGCTCTTCCCCAACGATCCGAAGAAGATCGAGGAGGTGCAGCGCCAGAGGCCGCACTCGCGCCTCGAACGCGGGCGGTAGCGGGCGCGGCCAGCGCTCAGGCGGCCTGCTTCACGTGCTTGAGCATCTCGTGGTGGCCCCGCTGCTGCGGGTCACGTTCAGCACGCCGATGGGCTCGCCGCGGAAGCGCATCGGAACGCAGAGCCCGCTCACGATGCTCCGCCCGTGCTTCTCGTACTGCGGGAAGCGCTCGTGCATCAGCTTGGGCGTCAGCACGAGCGACTCCCCCTTCGCGTAGGCGTGGCCCGCGACGCCTTCACCGGGCGCCACGCGCCCGGCCTTGACGAGCTGCTGGTCCACGCCGGCGGCCGCCTTCACTTCGAGCACCCCTTGTGACTCGTCGAACAGCATGATCGAGGACTGGGTGGCGTCGAGGCAGGACATCAGCCGCTGCACGGCGAGATCCAGCATGCTCGGAAGATCGAGCCGGAGCTGGAGCTGGGTCGAGACATCGAACAGGAACGAGAGCTCACCGAAGCGGGCCTGGAGCGCGGCGCCGCGCACGGCGAGGTCCCGCATCTTGGCCTCCATGGCGGCGAGCTGCTGGTGCTTGTGCTGCATGTAGAGGACGAAGATCAGCACCAGCCCCGAGAGACCCACGAGCGTCGGCCAGCGGTGCGAGATGTCGAGCTCGAGGGAGGCTCCGGAGCTGGTCCATGTGACGAGCACGAGCGCCGCGCACATCGCGGTCAGCGTGATGCCGCCCAGCGACAACATGATGTTGCGCTGGCGATCGACGGTGGCGAAGACCTGGTTCAAGACTCTCGTCCGGGAAGGGGGATCGCGCTTCGTTTCCATTGAGATCGGAGTGGTTATCGTCCCGGACGCGCCGAACTTGATCCGGAAAATCGTCCGGGAAACCGGTCCCGGCGGTCCGCGGCGCAGGGAGCCGAAGGGCCCGACCCCATTCGAGTCCCGATCCACGACCCGGCTGGCCGTCATCCGCTGACTCCCGCGGCGGGCTCGACGACGGTGTAGCATAGGGCCGTTGGGCCGCGTCGTACCTCGGGCCCTGCCCCTACCCGGAGACCCTCACCCGATGCCCGACTCCAAGAAGCGCGTCACCCTCGGCTCCGCCTGGCGAGAGGCGCAAGCGCTCATCGCCGAGCACCGCAAGAACCTCGCGATCGGCCTCGGGCTCATGCTCGTGAGCCGGCTCGCGGGGCTCGCGCTGCCGGTCTCGACCAAGTGGCTGATCGACGACGTGATCGGCAAACGCCAGCCGGATCTGCTCCTGCCGCTGGCGCTGGTGGTGGGGAGCGCCACGCTGATCCAGGCGCTGGCCTCCTTCGCGCTCTCGCAGGTGGTGGGGGTGGCCGCGCAGCGCGCGATCACGGAGATGCGCAAGCGCGTGCAGGCCCACGTCACGCGCCTGCCGGTGCGCTACTTCGACTCGACCCAGACCGGGATCCTGATCTCGCGCATCATGACCGACGCCGAGGGAGTGCGGAACCTGGTCGGCACCGGCCTGGTGCAGCTCACAGGCGGGATCATGACCGCCGTGATCGCGCTCGGCGTGCTGCTC
>VBOS01000042.1 GCA_005893185.1 Candidatus Eiseniibacteriota bacterium | reverse complement strand
CGGGCCCCCGACCGGTCGCGTTGCCGATAATCCCTGGGGCCCGCGAGACACGGCGCGTCCTCCTCCTCGGACGCGCGCACTGTATTAGGGATCACACGGGGGAGCGTGACGGTGGAGTTACCGCGCGACGAACAATTGTCGCGATCGAGTTACGGGCGGCCCTGAACGCGGAGGGGGATCCGCGGCGCCGATCCCGTGTGGCGCGGTCCGCTTTTCATCGGGGCCAGGGCCGGAGTCAATGAGTCCGCGGAATCTCGAAGCGAAAGGTGCTGCCCTGGCCGGGCGAACTCTTCACCGTGACCGTGCCGCCGTGAAGCTGCACGATATGCTTCACGATCGAGAGCCCGAGCCCCGTGCCGCCCTTCTCGCGCGAGCGCGCCTTGTCCACGCGGTAGAAGCGCTCGAAGATCCGCGGCTGGTCCGCGTGCGGAATTCCGTGGCCGGTGTCGACCACCTCGCACCACGCATGCTCCGCGTCGCCGCCGATCATCACGGAAATCTCGCCGCGCTCCGTGTACTTGAGGGCGTTGTCGAGGAGGTTTGCGATCACCTGCTCGATCCGCGCGCGATCGGCCCTGACCGGGACGGCCTCGCCGCCTTCCACGTGGAGCGTGAGCCCGGCTGCCGAGGCTCGCGGCCGGAAGCTGGCGGCCTGCCGCTCCACCACCTCGCGCAAGTCGAGCGTCGCGAGACGGAGGCGAGCGCCGGGACGCTCGATCTCGGCCAGCGAGAGCAGGTCGGCGATCAGGGCTTCGAGGCGAACCGCCTGGTCGTGGATCGTTCGCACGAACGCCTCCCGGTGCTCGGGGTCCTCGAGCCCGCCCCCGAGCAGGGTCTCGGCGTAGCCACGCAGCGACGTGAGCGGCGTGCGCAGCTCGTGCGAGACGTTGGCGACGAAATCCTGCCGCACCCGATTCGCCGCCTCGGTCGCTGTGAGGTCGTGCAGCACCAGCAAGATCGCGTCCCCTCTCGCAGCCCCCAACGGTCCGGCCGTGGCCTGGAGCAGGCGCGGTCCCGCCGCCGACCACGGGCGCAACTCGGCCTCCGGGTTCTTCTCTCCCTCCCGGACCCGGCGCACCAATTCCGCAAGCTCCGGCGCGCGCGCGAACTCCTGGAAGGGCGTGCCCGGAGCGGGCGGCGCAGGCTCGCCGAGCAGGGCCGCGAAGGCCTGGTTGGCGTGCATGACACGGCCCGCCCGGTCCACGAGCGCCACGCCGTCGCCGAGGTGGGCCACGATGCGCTCGCGCATGTCGCGCTCGCGCTCCAGCGCGTCGACGCGCAAGCGCAGCTCGGCCGACATCCGGTTGAACGCGCGCCCCAGCCGGCCGAGCTCGTCGGCCGGCAACTCGCGCGCGCGCGCGCCGCCGTCGCCGCGCCCGACCGCCGCCGCCACCGCTTCGAGCTCGCGGATGCGGATCGCGTGCCGCCCGGCGATCCAGTAGGCGATCGCCAGCGCCAGGAGGAGGGCGACGGCGGCGGCGACCAGCGAGAGCCGCAGCAGCGAGCCCTGCAGGCTGGCGATCGCCACCAGCGGCTCGGCGACCCGCAGCACAGCCACGTCGCGATCCACAGCCGGAACCGCGACGTAGAGGAACTCGATCCCGAGGGTGCGGCTGCGGCGCACAGCTTGGCCGCTCCTGCCTGCGAGCGCTTCGCTCATCTCGGGGCGCCCGCGGTGGTTCTCGATCAGGGGGAGCCGACCGACCGGAACGTCGCTGTCGCCGAGCACGCGCCCGTCCGCCGCCATGAGGGTGACGCGCAGCCCGACGGTGCCTCCCCACTCGTGCGCGGTTTCCGACCAATCGCCACCGGCCCGCGGCAGGTCGCGCGCCAGCGAGCGCGCGGTGCGCTCGAGGGACTCCTGGTGCCTCTGCAGCAGCCATCCGCGCTGCTCGCGGGCCACCAGCACGGTCACGGCGGCCAGCGCAGCCAGCGCGACGAGCGCGCATGCGATGAAGAGGCGCGCGCGCAGCGAGAGGCCCAAGGCCGTCAGCGTTCCCCGGGGCGCGGCCCCGGGACGAGCTTGTAGCCCGCGCCGGTCACGGTTTCGATCAGGCTCTGCTTGGGGCCGAGCTTGGCCCGCAGGCGGCGCACGTGAACGTCCACCGTGCGAGTCTCGCCGACGTAGTCGTAGCCCCACACCTTGCGCAGCAGCTCCTCGCGCGAAAGCACGCGCCCCGGATGGCGGGCGAAGAACGCCAGCAGCTCGAACTCCCGCGGCGTGAGCACGAGCTTGCGCGCGCCGCAGCTTGCCTCGTGCGCGAGCGGGTCCACGCGCACGGGCCCGACCTCGAGGATGCCCGGCCCGCGATCGGGCCGTGCCCGGCGCAGCAGGGCTTCGACGCGCGCCACCAGCTCGCGCGGGCTGAACGGCTTGGTCAGGTAATCGTCTGCGCCGTGCTCGAAGCCGAGCAACTTGTCCATCTCGGCCGCGCGGGCTGTGAGCACGATCACCGGCAGATCGCGCGTTGCGGGCTCGCTCCGCACCTCGCGCAGGATCTCGAGGCCGTTCTTGCCGGGCAGCATGAGGTCGAGCACGAGCGCGTCCGGGCGCGACGCGAACAGGCGCTCGAGACCCTGGTCCCCGTCGGCGAAGGCTGCGACCTTGAAGCCCGCGTGCTCGAGGTTGTAGCGCACGAGGTCGCGAATCTCCTTCTCGTCCTCGATCACCAGCACCAAGCCGGACACGGTTCCTCCGAGGCGCGCGTGGCCGCGCCTAGCCAGCGGTCAAGACGTCTCCGCGCGGTCGCGCACATGACTTCGATCACGGAACACTAGCCGGGCGACCCGCGATCCGCCAGCCTGCGGGGCGGGCTTGCCGGAAATGCGGGCGACCCCCTAGCCCGCCGGGCCGGATCGCACTCCCGGCTGGCGGTTCATGAATCGCTCGGGCTAGATTGCACTCGTTCCCCGCCCCTTCGCGCTGGGCTTCCAGGTCCGGCGCGCGGAAGCACGCGCCATTCGAGAACGACGCGCATGAGCGAAGAGCGAACCGCGGGGGCGGCGCTCGTGGCGTTCCTCGGGCTGCTGCTCGGCCCGGAGCGCGTGCTCCACGTTGCCCGCGGCGTGGCGCGCGCGCCGCAGGCCAAGGACCTGCTGCCGGCGGCCGGCTGGTCGATGCTGCGCATGAGCGCTTCCTTTGCCGCCTCGCTCGCCTTCGCGTGGGCCGCGGGGTACGCGGCCGCCACGCGCCCGCGGGCGGCGCGCGTGATCCTGCCGCTGCTCGACGTCGGGCAGTCGGTGCCGGTGCTGGGGTTCTTCCCGGCCGCGATCTATCTCTTCGTCACGCTCCTGGGCGGCGGGCGGCTCTCGCTCGAGCTGGCGTCGATCTTCCTCATCTTCACGAGCCAGATGTGGAACCTGGCCTTCGCCGTCTACGAGGGGATCTCGACCATTCCGTCCGAGACCCGGGCCGCGGCCGACAGCCTGGGCGTCCGCGGCCTCCTTCGGCTGCGCTCGCTGCTGCTGCCCGCCTGCATCCCGGCGCTGGTCTACAACAGCATGTTGTCGTGGGCGAACGGGTGGTACTTCCTGATCGCGTGCGAGATCATCGTGACCGGCAAGGCCGAGTACG
>VBOS01000360.1 GCA_005893185.1 Candidatus Eiseniibacteriota bacterium | reverse complement strand
CTCAACGAGCTGCTGCTCGGCGAATTCCTGAAGCTTTCGCTCCAGCAGATCCCGGGGCTCATCCACGTCTCGAGCGGGGCGGCAGCACTCGCCAGGGCGGAGGCCGAGCGTCGCTTCAACCTCATCCTCACCACGATCAACCTCGGCGACATGGACGCCTCGGAGTTCGCGCGGGAGGTCAAGCGGCGCGGTCTCGACGTCCCGGTCGTCGTGCTCGCCCACGACAACAACGAGCGCAAGGAATTCATCGCCCGGCGTGACGTCTCGGACGTCGAGCGCATCTTCTTGTGGCAGGGGAACCCGCGCATCCTGGTGGCGATCGTCAAGTACGTCGAGGACAAGCGCAACGTCGAGCACGACACCGAAGCGGTCGGCGTGCCCGTGATCCTCCTGGTCGAGGACAACGTGCGTTACTACTCCTCGTTCCTGCCCACGATCTACACCGAGCTGTTCGAGCAGTCCGAGCGCCTGCTGAGCGAGGCGGTCAACCTCTCGCACAAGCTGGTCCGCATGCGGGCGCGGCCCAAGATCCTGCTCTCCAGCACGTTCGAGGAGGCGTGGGAGCTGTTCACGCGCTACCGGCCCTACATGCTGGGCCTGAGCTCCGACGTGGAGTTTCCGCGCGGCGGCCGGCCCGCGCGCGGCGCGGGCTTCGAGCTGGCGCGCATGGCGCGCGCGGCGGTGCCGGACCTGCCGATCCTGCTCCAGTCCTCGCGCGTGGAGTTCGCGGAGGGCGCGCGCGAGGTGGGGGCGATGTTCCTGCGCAAGTACTCGAACACGCTCCTCGCCGACCTCAGGCGCTTCATGGTCGAGAACTTCGCGTTCGGCGATTTCGTCTTCCGCCTGCCGGACGGCCGCGAGGTGGGCCGCGCCACGGACCTCAAGGGCCTGGAGGAGCTGCTGCGCGTGGTGCCGGCGGAGAGCATCGGCTATCACGGCGAGCGCAACCACTTCTCCAACTGGTTCCGGGCCCGCACCGAGTTCGCGCTGGCGAGAAGGCTCAGGCCGCGCACGGTCGGCGAGTTCCCATCGCTCGAGGACCTGCGCCGCGACCTGATCGGCGCGATCGCGGAGTACCGGCGCGAGCAGGGCGAGACGCTGGTGGCGGACTTCGACCCCCACACGTTCGACCCGAACGTTTCGTTCTTCGCCCGCATCGGCCGGGGGTCGCTGGGCGGCAAGGCGCGCGGCCTGGCGTTCGTGCGCTACCTGCTCGGTCACCACGAGGCGGCGCGGCGCTTCGCGGGGGCGCACATCTCGGTGCCGCCCGCGATCGTGCTCGCGACCGACATCTTCGATCGCTTCCTCGGGGAGAACGACCTGCTCGACTTCGCCCTGGGGAGCGCAGACGACGACGAGATCACGCGCCGGTTCCTCGCCGCCCCGCTTCCCGGCGAAGTGGCCGAGAACCTCGCGCTCCTCCTGAGCACGATCGACTGGCCGCTGGCTGTGCGCTCCTCGAGCCTGCTCGAGGACTCGCAGTACCTGCCGTTCACCGGGGTCTACGAGACCTTCATGCTCGCGAACTCCGATCCCGATCCGCACGCGCGGTTCGAGCAGGTCGCGGCCGCGATCAAGCGCGTGTACGCATCGACCTTCAGCCAGCGCGCCAAGAGCTACCTGCGCGCCACGCCCTACCGGCTGGAGGAGGAGAAGATGGCCGTGCTGCTCCAGCGCGTGGTGGGGGCGCGGCACGGGACGCGCTACTACCCGGAGTTCTCCGGGATCGCGCGCTCGCACAACTTCTATCCGTCGCCTCCGCTCCGGGCCGAGGACGGTGTGGCCGCCGTGGCGCTCGGCATGGGCCGCGCCGTGGCGCAGGGGGAGCAGAGCCTGCTCTTCTGCCCGCGCCATCCGCAGCACATGGTGCATCTCGCGACGGTGGAGGACGTGCTCAGCCACTCGCAGCGCAGCTTCTGGGCGCTCGACATGAACCACTCGGGCAACGAGTCCATGCACGAGGCGCAATTCGGGCTCGAGGCGGCCGAGACAGACGGCACGCTCTACGCCGTGGGCTCCACCTATTCGCCCGAGTCGAACGCGATCTACGACGGGCTCTCACGCCCGGGCGTGCGGCTCGTGACGTTCTCGCCCGTCTTGAAGCACGGCGTCTTCCCACTCGCCGAGGTCCTCTCGCTGCTGCTCGACATCGCGCGGCGCGGCATGGGGCGTCCCGCCGAGATCGAGTTCGCCGTGCGCCTCGGCCAAGGCGACGAGCCGCACGACTTCGGCTTCCTGCAGATGCGCCCGCTCGCGGTCACGAGCGGCTTCGACGACCAGCACCTCGACGCGATCCCGGAGGAGAGGTTGATCTGCGCGAGCCCGATGGCGCTCGGCAACGGCGCGGTCGAGCTCTCCGACCTGGTGATGGTGGACTTCGAGCGCTTCGAGCGCTCGGCGAGCCTCACCGTGGCGCACGACATCGCGCGCTACAACGCCGAGCTCATCGCGCAGGAGCGCCCGTACCTCCTGATCGGCGTCGGCCGCTGGGGCTCGGCCGACCCGTCGCTCGGGATCCCGGTGGCCTGGGAGCAGATCGCGGGCGCGCGCGTGATCGTCGAGTCGGGCTTCCGCGACTTCCGCGTGACGCCTTCCCAGGGCAGCCACTTCTTCCAGAACCTGACCTCGTTCCAGGTCGGCTTCTTCACCGTGAATGCCGAAGTTGGGGAGGGCTTCGTGCGCTGGGACTGGCTGGCGGCGCAGACGGCGGTGAGCGAGCGCGGCTGCGTGCGGCACCTGCGTTTCGACGCGCCGATCGTGGTGCGCATGGACGGCAAGCGAAATCAGGGCGTGATCTTCAAACCCGGGGAGAGAACAGGAGGGTAGGCAGGCGCCCGATGAAGTCTCAGCGGAGGCGTGCCACCAGCAGCGTCAGATCATCCGACTGGTCGCCGGCGCTGAAACTCTGCACGCGCTCGAGGATCCCGGCGATGACGAGATCGGGCGGCGCGTCGGCGTGGCTCCGGATCGCATCGACCAGCCGCTCCTCGCCGAAGTGCTCGCCACCGTTGCGCGCCTCTGTGACCCCGTCGCTGTAGGCGACGAGCAGGTCGCCGGATGCGAGCTGCATGCGCCCCAGCGCGCACTCCCACTCCTCGAACGCGCCGAGCACGGTGGCCGTGGCGCGCAGCCATTCGATCGTTCCGTCGCGGCGCAGGCAGAGCGGCGGGTTGTGCCCGCAGTTGATGTACGTGAGCCGCCGCGCGGGGGCGGCGAGAACGCCGAAGAACAGCGTGGCGAAGTCACCGGGATGCGTGGATTCCCACAGCATCCGATTGGCCTGACGCAGTACGCGCAGTGGATCCTGCGGCGCGCTGCCGGCTTGGCTTCGCAGATGCGCCTGGAGGTTGGCCATGCGCAGCGCCGCGTGGACGCCCTTGCCGGAGACGTCCCCGAGCACGAGGCCCACGCGATCCGCGCCCAGATCGAGGAAGTCGTAGTAGTCCCCGCCGACCGACCGGGCATGGATGCAGCGCGCGGCGAGCTGGACGTGAGGCAGCTCCGGGACGTGCTGGGGGAAGAGCCTCCGCTGCACGTCCCGCGCAATCGCGATCTCGCGGTCCACGCGCCGCTCGCGGTCCATGCGCTCCGCGAGCCGCTCGGCGAGACGCACGACTTCGAGCGCGATCGCTGACGGATCGGCGACCGAGGCCATGCTCCGCACGTGCTCTTCGATCACCTGTGCGAGCTCTGTCCTTCCTGCGGCGCTCGCGAGGCGTTGCTCCAGATCATCCATCGGGTGCCGGTCTCCCCTTGGTCGGGCGCATCCGTGAGTACGGCTGCAGTATACTTCGGGTCCACATGCGCAGGGACGGGGTGCCACACGACCACCGCATCCGGGGCGTCCCGTGAGCGCTCCGGGGGATCCCAGTTCCGATCCTCCCGGGGCGGCCGGTTCCCCGGGTCGCCTCCTGGCGGGCCGATTCCGCGTCGAGAGGGTGCTCGGCAGCGGCGGCATGGGCGAGGTCCTCCTCGCGTTCGACACGCTCCTCAAGCGTCCGGTAGCGCTCAAGCGCATGCGCGACGAGGGGGGACAGGACGCAGCGGAGGGGCGCGCAGCTGTGCTCCAGGAGGCGCGGCGCGCGAGCCGGGTGAACGACCGCCGCATCGCCGCCATCTACGACGTGCTCGACCTGGGTGACGAGCTGCTCATCGTCATGGAGTACGTCGAAGGCGAAACGCTGCGCCGCCGCCTGGGCGAGCCCATGCCGGTCGAAGCGTTCTGGGACCTCTCGCGGCAGTGCGTCGAGGCGCTGGCGGCTGCGCACGAGCAGGGCCTCATCCATCGCGACGTCAAGCCCGAGAACCTCATGCTCACCCGCGGGCGCGAAATCAAGATCCTCGACTTCGGCATCGCGCGGCGGATGCCCCGCCGCGGCGCGGGGCCGGCGGAGTCGACGACGACCACGGAGCTCTACCCCGGCCCGGCGGGCACGCCGCAGTACATGGCGCCCGAGGCCCACTACGGCGGCTCGATCGACGAGCGCAGCGACATCTTTTCGCTGGGGGTGGTGTTCTACGAGATGCTCACAGCCCAGCATCCATTCGCGGGCGAATCGAACGAAGTCGTCCTCGATCGCATCATGAACCGCGCGCCCCGCCCGGCCTCCGAGCTGAACCCGGCGGTGAACCGGGCGCTCTCGGGCGTCATCGAGCGCATGCTCGCCCGCGATCCCGCGCAACGCTTCGACTCGTGCGCAGCTGTGCGTGACGCCGCCGAAGCCGATCGCGCGTGCCGCCGCGTTGGGTTTCGCCCTCATCGCGCTGGTCGCAGCGGCCGTGGGTTTCTGGCGCGTGCTCTCATCGCCGCGGCTTCCCGCGGAGCGCCGTTTCGCGGTCCTGCCGCCTGTGACACCGGGGGCGTCGGGCGACTTCGCCCTGCTCGCCCTTGGCGCCACCGAGCTGCTCGCCGGCCGGCTCATCCGGTATCAGGATCGACCTGGGTTCCAGATGGCGACGTTCGCCGAGAGCTACGATGAGAAGGCCGCCACGGCGGCGGACGCGCGCAAGGCGCTCGGCGCGAACCTCGCCCTGATTTCCGCGCTCGAGCAGCACGACAACCGCTGGCGCGCCCGTCTCGAGCTGCGCGAGCCGGCGCGCGGCCGATCGCTCGGGACGCGGGTCGTGGACGTGCCGGTCACCGAGCCGTTCGCGTTCGCCGACAGTCTCTACCACGGTGCGCTCGCGCTGCTGCGGCTCCCGGCCGGCGCGCACACGGCAGAGTCCGACCTCGGCGTGCGCGGCGCCGGCACGCTTCGCTTCCTGATGCAGGGCGTCGGCCGCAGGCGCGCCGCCCCGAGCGCGGACGACCGTCGGCGCGCGATCGAAGACTTCGATACCGCGTGCCGGACCGAGCCGGGCGCCGCCACCCCGCGCATGTGGCTCGCGTCCGCCGAGCTGGGCCAGTATGTCGCGACCAAGGACTCGAGCTGGCTCGCACGCGCCGAGGCCTCGGCGCGCGCAGCGGTGAGCCTGGACGGCGGCCGCGCCGGGCCGCACCGCACGCTCGCCTCGGTGCTCGGCTACCGCAAGCGTCACGCCGAAGCGCTCGCGGAATACGAGCGAGCCTGCGCGCTCGATCCCACGGACGACGAAGCGTGGCATCTCTGGGGCCGGACCTGGCTGCGGCTCGGCAAGCCCGAGGAGGAGCGAAAGGTCTACGAGGCCGCGATCGCCCGCCGCCCGCACTGCTACAAGCCGCGCTGGTGGCTCGCGGCATGGTACTTCTACAACCGCCACTTCGGCGAGGCGAAGCAGGCGTACCGGGAGATGATCCGATGCGCGCCCGACCTCGCGACCGGCTACGCGAGCCTCGGGGGACTGCTGGTGCTGGATGGCGAATACGACCGGGCGCTCGACACGCTGCGGCTCGCGGCGACGCTGCGGCCCACAGCGGTCTCGTATGTGAACCTCGGTACAGCGTACTTCAATTCCGGCCGGCTCGATCAGTCGGTGGAGGCGTACAATCAGGCGTTCCAGTTCGGCGAGGCCAATTACCACCTCTGGTACGACCTCGGCGAAGCCTACTTCTGGCTGCGCGGCCGGCCCGACCAGGCGCGGGACGCCTACCGGCAGGCGCTGCGCGTGGGCCGGGAGGAGATCGCGGCGCGCGCCCAGCGCGGGATCTCGGTGGACCCGATGATCCCCGCGAACCTGGCGACGCTTCTCCCCAAGCTCGGGGAGCCCGACACGGCGCGCATCATGCTCGCCGATGCGCTTGCGGCCGACAGCCTCAACGCCATGGTGCAGTATTGCGCTGCGCTCACCTGCTGGCAGCTGGGCGAGCGCGACCGCGCCCTCGACTGGCTTAGGCGCGCTGTCGCGGGCGGGTATCCGGTCGTGTGGCTCCGGGATTCGCCGGTCCATCGCGAGTGGCGTGGAAACCCGAGATTCGACTCGCTCCTGGCCGGCGCCCCTTCGAAGTCCGGAACCGCACCGTCCCCCGGAAAATGAGGAGCGGGTGAGCCCCGCCCGGCCGATCCGATGAAGCTCACCGGCTGGCAGAAGATCCTGTACGCCTCGGGCTCGCTGGGCGTTGCGCTCTCGTACCAAGCGTTCGGAACCTACATCCAGTTCCTCTACATCGACATCCTGGGGCTCAAGGCTTCGCTGGTGGGCGTGGGCTGGAGCCTCTACGGCATCTGGAACGCGCTCAACGACCCGCTCGCCGGCTATTTCTCCGACCGCACGCGGTCGCGCTGGGGCCGCCGCACGCCGTGGATCGCCGGCGCGTTCATTCCGCTCGGGCTCTTCTTCTACCTGCTGTGGGTGCCGCCCGCGCCTCTGCTTCGGAGCGGGCGGACGCCGCTGTTCGTCTGGTTCATGGCGATGATCCTGGTGTTCGACCTGCTGTGGACGATCGTCGTGATGAACTGGAGCGCGCTCTTCCCGGAGATGATTCCCGAGCCGCGCGAGCGCGCCGCCGATCCTGGTGGGCGCCGACTGGAGCGGGAGAGGAAGCATGGCGCTCCTGCTCGCCACGATCACGACGGTCGCGTTCGGCGCTGCGCTGCTCGGCATCCGCGAACGGCCGGCAGCGGCGGCCGAAGCGCCGCTCGCGCTCGCGCCCGCGCTCGCAGCATCGTGGCAGAGCCACCCGTTCCGGTGGTTTCTGGTGGCCAACCTGCACAAGGAGTTCGTCTACAGCCTGCTCACGGCCTCCGTGCCGTTCTGGGCGAAGTACGTGCTGCGGATTCGCGGGCCGGCCACGGTGTTCGGTGTCGCGCTCGAGCCCGGCATGCAGAACTCACTGCTGCTGGCCGCGGCCTTCGTGATGGCGCTGCCTGCGCTGCCGGCGTGGACGATGCTCGCGTCGCGCTCCGGCGCGCGCCGCGCCTGGCAGGCCGCGCAGGGAGGCTTCGCGCTCGCGATGCTCGGCGTGTTCCTGGCCCGCGACTTCCCGGAGGGGATGGCGGCGATGTCGGCCGCCGGGCTCTGCCTCGGCGGACTGCTGGTCACTCCC
>VBOS01000361.1 GCA_005893185.1 Candidatus Eiseniibacteriota bacterium | reverse complement strand
CGCGGCGGGCACGCCATCGTCTGCGGATGGCGCGGGCTTTCGAGGCTCATCGCCCTGAGACTCCGCACGCTCAGCTGTGCGGAAGCGATCGTCGGGTGGGGTTTTCTGATTCAAGCGTGTGCCTCCTCTGCGATCGCGAGACGTTCCCCGCGCTCGATTCTTGATCCGCGCGCCCAGTCCGCGGCGCCCATCTCGTTGCGGCCTTCGGGCTTGACGCGCTCGACGAGCAGGACGCCGGGGCGGCACGCAACGGCGACGCCGCTGTCGAATACGCCGAGCACGCTGCCCGGCTCATCTGGGACCGGCAGCAGGTGGTGCGGCCAAGCTTTCATCACGAGCAGGCGGCGCCCGCGGTGAGCGGTCGCCGCCCCGGGCCACGGGGTGACAGCGCGCTGGCGGTTCCACACGGTCACCGCGTCCAGCGCCCAGCTCATCACGCCGTCTCGCTTCTTGAGCTTGGGCGCGTGGCTCGCCGCTGCCGTCTCCTGCGGCCGGCGCGGCGCGCGGCCGGCGTGGGCGAGCAGGAGGCTCTCGGCGAGCAAAGGTGCTCCCAGCTCGGCCAGGCGCGCGCTCAGCGTGCCTGCGTCGTCGGTCGGCAGGATCCCGACCCAACGCTGCAGGATACAGTCGCCTGTGTCGATCCCCTCGTCCATCCACATGGTCGTGACCCCGGTCGCGCTGCCGCCTTCCCACAGCGCGCGCTGCACCGGCCCCGCGCCGCGGTAGCGCGGCAGCAGCGAGCCGTGCAGGTTGATGCAGCCGAGCCGGGGCGTGCGCAGCAGCTCGAGCGAGAAGATCTCGCCGAACGCCACCACCGCGAACAGGTCGGCGGAGAGTGCCGCGAGCGATTCGCGCGCAGCGGCCGAGCGCAGGCTCCCGGGCTTCATCACGGGCGCCTTGAGCGTGGCGGCCGCATCTGCGACCGCGGACGGCGCGCTCTTCTGCCCACGGCCGCGCGGGCGGTCGGGCTGCGTCACCACCGCCGCCAGGTCGCATGCGCTCGCCACCGCGCGCAACGACGGGACCGCGAAATCGGGCGTGCCCATGAACACGACGCGCGGGCGGCTCAGCTCGCGCCCCCCTGTCCGTGCGTGAGCGGCGGGGCGTAGCCTTCGGGCAGCTCCCCGCGCGCCAGCGCGTCGAGCGCGCGGCGCAGGAACTGCCGCTTGAGCGCCGAGAGCCGCTCCACGAACAGCACGCCGTCGAGGTGATCCACCTCGTGCTGGATCGCGCGCGAGAGGTAGCCGTCGGCATCGAGCGTCACGCCATGCCCCTGCTCGTCCTGATAGCGCACGCGGATCTGCTCGGCGCGCGTGACGTCCTCGAAGATCCCCGGGATCGAGAGGCACCCCTCTTCTGCGGTCTGGGAGGAGGCGCGATGCTCGATGACGGGATTCACGAGCGCGTGCGAGGCCCGCTTCGTCCCCTCCTCGTCGAGCGGCACGTCCACCACCGCCACCCGTTCCAGAACACCCACCTGCGTGGCCGCGAGCCCCACGCCGTGGTAGGCCCCCATGGTGTCGCGGAGGTCGGCGATCAAGCGGCGCAGCGACTCGCCGAAGACGGTCACTTCGGCCGCGCGCTTCTTCAGCACCGGGTCGCCGTAGATCCGCACCGGGAGGATCGCCACTACTTCGCCTCCGTCGCCAGCACCTGGACGATCGCGCTCTTCGAGAACTCCACCTTCACATCGTCTGCGATCTTGAGCACGGCCTTCACATCGTCCACGCCGATCACCGTGCCGAAGATCCCGCCCGAGGTCAGCACGCGGTCGCCTTTCTTCAGCTCCTTCAGCATCGCTTCCAGCTTCTTCTTCTGCTGCTGCTGCGGGCGGATGAGCAGCAAGTAGAGAATGATGAAAAGCGGCAGGAACTGGAGGAGCTGGAGCAGCAGGGCGATCTTGGGATCGGGCGGCGTGCCGCTTCCCACCTGAGCGAAGGCGTCAGTCCACATCGGTCTCTCCTTAGGGCTCATGAAGCGCGGCGGAGCCTCCGCCGCGGAACTCTAGATCGGCGCCAGGGCCTCACCGCTGTGATACCGGCTCAGGAACTCCGCCCGGAACGTGGGGTAAATCCCTTCGATCGCCGCGCGGCGCGCACGCCGTGCGAGCGAGATCATGTGATGGACGGCGTGCAGCGACGCGAGGCGCATCGCCAGCAGCTCGCCCGCCGCGAACAGATGCCGAAGGTAGGCCCGCGAGAAGCGCTTGCATGTGTAGCAGTCGCACTCCGGATCGAGCGGCCGCGGATCGTGCGCGTAGGCCGCGTTCTTCACCACCAGCCGCCCACTCGAGATGAACACCGTCCCGCGCCGCGCGTTGCGCGTCGGCAGCACGCAGTCGAACATGTCCACGCCGCGCGCGACCGCCTCGATCAGGTCCACCGGATGTCCCACGCCCATCAGGTACCGTGGCCTCTCCTTTGGAAACTCGGCGCAGTCCCGCTCGACCATCTCGAGCCCGAGGGTGCGCCCCTCGCCCACCCACAACCCGCCGAGCGCGTAGCCATCGAACGGCATGGCCGCGAGCCGCCCGAAGCAGCGTGCGCGCTCGCCCGGATCGGCTCCTCCCTGGACGATGCCGAACAGCGCCATGCGTCCGCCGCCGTCTTCGCGCAACCGGTCGCGCTCTTCGAGGCCGCGTCCGGCCCACTGCACCGTCCGGTCCGCCGCCGCGCGCACGACTTCGGCACTTGCCGGCAGCTCGACCAGCTGGTCGAGCGACATCGCGATGTCGGCGCCCAGAGCGTCCTGGATCCGGAGGGCCTCCTCCGGGGTCAGCAGCCGTTTGCTGCCGTCCAAGTGCGACCGGAACTCCACGCCTTGATCGGTCACCTTGCGCAGCGGCGACAGGCTCATGATCTGAAACCCGCCGCTGTCCGTCAGGATCGCACCCGGCCAGCTCATCAGGCCGTGCAGCCCGCCCATCCGGCGCACCGTCTGCGCCCCGGGCCGGAGCGAGAGATGGTACGTGTTCGCCAGCAGGATGTCGGCGCCCGCCCCGGTCAGCTCATCGGGCGTGAGCGTCTTCACCGAGCCGGCGGTCCCCACCGGCATGAAGGCCGGCGTCAGGACGTCGCCGTGAGCGGTGGTGATGCGTCCGGCACGGGCCGCGGTCTCAGGATCTTCCGCTTCGAGCTTGAACGAGTAGGCCATCAGGGCCAGGCGGGCCAGCCGGATCCAACGTTCAAGCACGAACCGTACAGGAGAAGGAAGGCGAACGTCAAGCAGGAGTGTGGCTTGGGCGTTCCAGACCAGGCAGCCCCGGCCGCCTCACATGCAGACGAGGCTGCCGCTCCGCTACCTGCCCGCCTTCGCGGCGCGCACATCTGCGAGCGTGGCGCGGTAGAGCGAGTCGCGTTCGCCGTCGGCGGCGACGGCCTTGATGGCCAGCGACTCCGCCTCGGCCAGACTCTTGCGCTGCCGCACCAGCGCGACCGCCAGGTTGTTGAGCGCGTCGGCGTCCGCCGGGGAATC
>VBOS01000358.1 GCA_005893185.1 Candidatus Eiseniibacteriota bacterium | reverse complement strand
AACGATGCCGCGCGCTTCTGGATCCGGATCTTCGGGATCAACTTCGCCGTCGGCGTCGTGACCGGCATCCCGATGGAGTTCCAATTCGGCACCAACTGGGCCGCGTTCTCCCAGTTCGCGGGCAAGGTGGTGGGCCAGACGCTGGCCATGGAAGGGCTGTTCGCCTTCTTCCTCGAATCGAGCTTCCTCGCGCTGCTGGTGTGGGGCGAGCGCCGTCTCGGGCCGCGCGGCCACTACGCAGCCGCCTGGGCGCTGTTCCTCGGGAGCTGGCTCTCGGGCTACTTCATCATCGCCACCAATGGCTTCATGCAGCACCCGGTGGGTCACGCCACGCTCGCGGACGGCACGCTCGGGCTCGTGGACTTCTGGGCGTTCGTGATGAACCCGTGGGCGCTCGCGGCGTACGCGCACAACATGACGGCCTCGGTCGTGACCGGATCGTTCGTGGTGGCGGCGGTGGGCGCCTACTACGCGTTGCAGGGCCTTCACGCCGCGCAGTCGCGGCGATTCCTCCGGCTCGGCGTGACCGCGGGGCTGGTCTCGGCGCTGCTCGTCGCGTTTCCGACCGGAGACACCCAGGCCAAGATGGTGGCGCGCCACCAGCCGGCCGGGCTCGCGGCGATGGAGGGCCGCTTCGCGAGCGGGCCGATGGCGGAGATCACGCTGATCGGCCAGCCCAACCGCCGCGAGCGCCGGCTCGACAACCCGATCCGCGTCCCGGGCATGCTGAGCTTCCTCGCCTTCGGCACGTTCCACAGCAACGTGCCCGGGCTGCTCGCGTTTCCGGAGGGAAACTGGCCGGACAACATCGAGCTGCTCTACTACTCGTTCCACATCATGGCCGGGCTCGGGACCTTGATGATCGCCCTCATGGCGCTCGCGTCCCTCGCGCTGCTGCGCGGGCGGCTGGAGCCCTACATCGCGACCACAGCTGGCTGGATGACGACCGAGCTCGCCCGCCAGCCGTGGCTGGTGTACGGGCTCCTGCGCACAGCCGACGGCGCGAGCCCCATGGTGCACTCGGGCACCGTGCTCTTCACGCTCATCGGATTCTGCGGGCTCTACCTGGTGCTGGGCGTGCTGTTCCTGTTCCTGATCGGGCGCGAGATCGCGCACGGCCCGACCGCGCACGCGGATGCCGCGCATGGTTGAGGTTTGGTACGGGATCGTAGCGCTGATGCTCACGCTCTACGTTGTGCTCGATGGCTTCGACTTGGGCGCCGGCATGCTGCACGTCGTCGTCGCGCGCACCGACGCCGAGCGCAGGCAGGTGCTGGCTGCGATCGGCCCCTACTGGGATGGGAACGAGGTCTGGCTGATCGCAGCGGGCGGCGCGCTGTTCGCGGCGTTTCCGAAGGCGATGGCGGCCGGGCTCTCGGGCTTCTACCTCGCGATCGTGCTGCTCGTCTGGTGCCTGCTCCTGCGCGGCATCTCGATCGAGTTCAGGAGCCACGTTGGCGATCCGCTGTGGCGCAGCTTCTGGGACACGGTGCTCGCGCTCGCGAGCGGGCTGCTGGCTCTGTTCTTCGGCGCGGCGCTCGGCAACCTGCTGCGCGGGCTCCCGCTCCGTCCCGACGGCTGGTTCGGGCTCGCGCTCTTCACCGACTTCACCGCTCGCCCGCCGGTCGGCATTCTCGACTGGTACACGGTGCTGGTGGGAACATTCGCGATGCTCGCGCTCGCGTTCCACGGCGCGCTGTACCTCGCGTGGCGCACGGACGGCGCTGTGCGCGAGCGGAGCCTCGCGATCGCGCGGCCGGCGGCCTGGATCGCGGTGATCGCGTGGCCGCTTGTGACCTGGGCGACGGTCGCGGTCCATCCCGCGATGTTCGCGGCCTTCGCGCGGCGTCCGCTGGCGTGGATGGGCTTGGCACTCGCCCTCGCGGGCGCGATCGCGATCGCGGCCGGGCTCCGGCGCGGGCGCGACCTCGCCGCCTTCCTTGGCTCGTCGGGCTTCATCGCCGGGCTCCTGATTGCGACCGCGGCCTCGCTCTTCCCCGTGATGCTGCGCGCCGTGCCCGACGCTTCGCTCTCGATCACTGCATACGCGGCCAGCAACGACCTGCATGGCCTGCGCGTGGCGCTCGGCTGGTGGAGCCTCGGGTTCCCGCTCGCGATCGGCTACCTCGTCCTGCTCTTCCGCCTGCATCGCGGCCGCGCGGCGGCGGCGCGGGAGGGCGAGGGATATTAGCCTGCCTCGCGCGCGTCAGGCCGCTGTCGCCCGGGTCGCCGCAACATGGCGGTGCGGCGGCGCGAGCTGCCGCACGGCGAAGCGCACGCGGTCCGCGAGCGAGGTCTCGGGCGGGAGCGCTTCGCACGACGCCGCGATCCGGCGCGCCTGCTCGGCGCGGACACCGAGCTGCCGGAGCCACGGCGTCACGTCCTTCTCCGGATCGGCGGCGGCCTCGCGCTCTCGCTCCGCGGCGCGCTCCGCCGCGCGTTCGGCGGCCTCGCGCTCTCGCTCCGCGGCGCGCTCCGCCGCGCGCTCGGCGGCCTCGCGCTCTCGCTCCGCGGCGCGCTCGGCCGCCTCGCGCTCGCGCTCCGCCGCATCGCGCTCCGCCCGTCGAGCCGCCGCGGCCCGGACCGCCGCCTCCCGCTTCTCGCTCATGAACCCCGCCCCGAACACGCACTCCGCCTCGAACTGGTTGTGCGTCCGGCAGCGCAGCCGGATCCCCTCCACCGTCGCCTCACCCCCGCGCGCGACCGGATCGATGTGGTCGAATTCCAGCCGGCTCCGTGCCGGACAGCGCTGCCCGGCCTCGCTCACGAAGCCGCACTGGCCTTCGTCCCGCTTCCACACCGCGCACTTGACCGCCGCCGGGATGTGGCGTGGATCGGCAGATGAGCCGTGTCTTCCCGGGCGCTGCCGCGAGGTGGCGCAGAACTTCTGCTTCTCGGCCTCGCGGACGATCGCTTCGGAGGCGCGCTCGATCACCTCTGCGATGTCGCCCGTCCTGAGCTGGTGGCCGAGCAGAGCCTGGGCGTAGCGCAGGTTCTCGTAGGCAGCGGTCGCGATGCTGGTCTGCAGCGCCACCCGCTCGGCCGAGAGCGGGGTTACCTTCCCGTGCGGAGTGGAGGAGGCAACTGGTTCCGGAACCAGTGATTTTGGCAGTTCCTTGACATGCCCCGCGGTGGGGATGCTCAGGGCGGGCGACGGGGAGAGCGCCTCGATCCGCTCCGGCAGATCCGGCCGTGGGAAGCGCTCCGCCAGCAGCCACTCGATTTCGGCCTTCGTCTTGTGGGTGGCGGCCGCCAGCAGCTCATCGGCGTTCTCGGAGGTCAGATGAGGCGCCAGGAACACCACGGCGGTCAGGTGCAGACGGCCGTCGGCCACCGCCTC
>VBOS01000357.1 GCA_005893185.1 Candidatus Eiseniibacteriota bacterium | reverse complement strand
CGCGTAGGCCTCGTTCATGAGCTGCCGAAGCTTCACGACCTGATCGTCCGGGATCGCAAGCGCCTCGGGGCTGTCCGCCGCCATGTCCAGGTACTGGCGCGGCGTGGCTCCCGGCGCGAGATCCACGCGCCGGAAGTGGACGCCCGCGAGCACCGGCGAGTCCACGAGCGATGTGAGCGAGGTGGGCGCGAACTGGATGAGCCCTGCGTTCTCACGTTGCGCCGGAAGCGCGGTGCCGTACTTCCAGCCGGCGGGCAGCCTGACGCTCGCCAGGAAGTTGATGTCGTCCGTGTGGCGTCCGGCCGGATAGAGCAGCACCTGATTCCAGGAGAGCAGCATCAGCTTCTCGGTGCACGAGGCCGCCGACGAGAACCCTTCAGGCGAAGCCGCCGAGATGAAGTCGAAGCTCACATCGAGCGACGAGACACCCTTCGGCACATCGCATGTGACCGCGTGCATGTCGACCGGGTCGCGCGCCCAGCGCAGCGCCTTGCCGCCGGCGGTGAAATGCAGGCCCGCGACGTCGGTGAGCGGTCCGGTCGGGCCGTGCTCGCCCGGGATCCACTTGGGGTAGACCAGCGTGAGCGGCCCGGGCTCGACCGGAATCGTGAGCTTCGAGTGGAAGATCTTGCGCGGCGCCTCGCTGGCGTCCACGGCGAGCGTGATCGTGCCGCCCGTATAGCCTGCGCGCGCGGGCGAGGCGAGCGTGAGCGCGGCAGTGCAAGCTGTGAGCGCGGCAACCGCGAACGAGCGCGGGACGCGGAGAGCGGACGGCATCGGGAACCCCTCCTGTCGGCGGTACGAGCGAGACTCGACTGGCCTGAGGGTGAAGATGATAGCACCGGCACGCAGCGGCGGGTGATTGGTTCAGTTCTTTTTCGGTCGCGGGGCTTCGGCCTTCTGCCGGGGCTACCGATACAACAGCTTGAGGTGCCCCCAACTCGTTGGTCGCGAGCGGGTGACGAAGTCCTGGCGGAAGGCCTGGCAGGAAACGACCGACGCACCGGACGGAAGACCAATGAATCCGAGTTGGCCGTCGCCGGTGTTCGGTGTACTCCCGCTGGACGTAAGGTTGAAATGAATGGGGAACACTTCTCCTACCGATCGTACGATCGTCACCCGGAGCACCTGATTCGAGGAAGCGACCGGGCTGCAACAAGAGTAGCCAGGGGGGCAATAGTATGAGGGAGTGCTGATCGAGGCGGACGACTGGTTCGCAGCCCCTTCTCGGAGCGTCGCGGATGCTGACCCGTACGGACTGCGATTTGCGCAGGTGTAGCCCACCTGCAGGCTGACGGTCATCTCGGCGGTAAAGGTGAGCGGTGTCCCCGGGGGCAACCCCTCGACGTGATACTGATCCTCCGCGTCAACCGAGCTGCCCGAGGAGCAATCGCCTCCACAGGTCGCCCGACTGTCCACATGAAATGTGCCATGGATCAAGTCATACCTCGAGTGCACATAGGAGTCGCCGCATGCATTCGCGGAATCAGCGGACGTCGTGCTTGTACTATGGCTTCCGTAGCAGCTCACCGTGTTGGCGGGACAGGCGGGGTTGGCGAAGGAGACGCCGAACGAGAAGAGGGCCGGGAGCACGGACGTGCCGGCGAGCCATGGCGTATGCGGGTTCATTGCGGTCTCTCCGATCGGCAGGCGGAGTTGAGTAAGGAAGCATCCACCCGCACGGGGGCCCGGTCAAGCGAAACCGCGCGACGCCCCGGTCCAGCCTCGGGGCTGCCTACTTCTCCTCCGGCGGCTTGAGCTTGCGGAACGCGGCGTAGAGCAGCACGTCGTAGCCGATCTTCATCGCTGCTGCGATCACGAGCGGCGATGCGAGCGAGAGGCCCTGCATGAAGAGCCCGGCGAACGGCGGGCCCACCGCCCACGAAGCTGTGCGGACCATCTGTGTCACACCGCCTGCGACCGTTCTCTCCTCGGGGCGCACCACCGCCATCACGTAGGACTGGCGCGTGGGCACGTCCATCTCGACCAGCCCCTCGCGCAGCAGGAAGAGCACGGCGGCCACGATGAAGTTGGGCGCGATCGCCACCGAAGCGAGCAGCACGCTCGACGGGATGTGAGTGAAGACCATGGTGTTCACGAGGCCGATGCGCCGCGCGAGCCAGGCCGCGCCGAGATGGGAGAGCGCGTTCAGCAGCCGCGCCGCGAAGAACAGCGGCCCGAGCACCGCCTCGTCCACGCCGAAGCGCCGGAAGAAGAAGAACGAGACCATTGCAGCCGTGAGGAATCCGCCGCCCAGGCTGTCGAGCGTGAAGAGCGAGGAGATCCTCCACAGCGTGCGGCGCGTCTCTGGCGAGACCGGCGGCCGGCGCGCGCCGTCGGCCGGCTCGACCGCCCGCGAGAGCCGCGGGTAGAGCGCCACCGCCGCGAGCGCGAGCAGTGCCGCGAACAGCATCCCGATCCGCAGCGACTGCAGCTCGCCGAGGCCGAACGCCGCGCGCAGCAGCGCCG
>VBOS01000355.1 GCA_005893185.1 Candidatus Eiseniibacteriota bacterium | reverse complement strand
CGAAGGCTGTGCAGGATTGGTTCGCGGCCCAACGTTGGCTGAGCACCGAGGCCAAGATGCGCCGCGTGCTCGGGCGGAGCCGTTTGCGATCGCCGAACGCGTCGTCATTGCACATGCGCTGCTTTATGTCATGCCGTTGCCAATTCCCTTGCGTCGCGTGCTCGACGATTCAACTCCTCGAGGCAATCGCGACGCGCCGGCGCATAACCGGCAGCGCCCGTTGCGGAGGGCGCCTCGAGATTCTCATCCTCAGTCCGGTGCTGCTTGCGCCGTACCCATGCTCTGCGGACGTGCACGAGTCCAACCAAAAGGAATCCATACAGCGCCAGGTCGTAGCCTGAGTGAACCGCAACATCGGGTCCGAGAATTCCGCCCTCGCCGGGCAAGACAGCAATTGCCCCGAACCCGATCGTCGCGCACCAACCCGGGCCCTTGGCGATCCCGAGCAGGCCGAGAGCGAGCCCGAGCACGGCCGAGATCAGCGCTATCGTCGCGGTTCCCGAGGACTTGTGCTCGACGCAAGTGCCGATGTGCGCTGAGCAGTCTGGAGGCTCATCGACCACACCTCCTTCTGGGACGGTGTGCGTGACGAGTTGCACGCCCGTGAAGGTCGTCTTTGCGCCGTCGCACGAGACAGTCGCGAAGGGGAGGAAGAAGGCGAGCCCGATCAGGGCGAACAGCGCGGGAGACAGCCATCGCCGGCTGATCGAGCGAACTGTCACGGTGGAATGCGAGGTTTCGTTGGCCATTTCTTCCCTCCGGTAGTCGTGTCTCTCGACCGTAAGGAGGGCGGCCAAGTACTCGCCTCGGGCACTTGCCGGCTGCGTATCAGGGATTCCCCTCGCCTTCGCGGGGTCCGGCTCGTACGATCGACGCATGCTCATCGGCCGCCGGGCCGAGTGCAACCGGCTCGAACCGTTCCTGGAGGGTCCGCCTGCTCGCACTGTCGCAGAGCGACAGTGCGACACTGCGACGGTCGAAGAGCGCGAGCCCGCACCAGGTGCCGGATTGAGACCTCACGAGCGTGCGACAGGAGATGCGACAGGCGTTGGGTCCCATGCCATGACGAGCCCGCGCGGGTTGAGGCAGCGGTTGAGGCAGCCGAGCTGGGTTCGAAGCCGTTCCCGTCGACGGTTTGCCGGGCGCCCTTGAGCAGTAGAGCAGTTGAGGCGGTGCCTCAGCGAACACCCCGCCTCGAATTTCGCCGGTTGAGTTCGCTGGCCGTGTTGTAACATCCGCTACTTACTAGGGAGGCGCAACCGATGGCGAGCGGCCCGTCGCCGCGGATCGTTGAACAGTCGATCGAGCCGTCCAAGGGGAGGAAGATCGCGATGAAGCTGAGAGAGAACGTCGTTGTGCTGTGCGCCGCAGCAATCGTCATCTCCACAGGGATTTTGCTCGTCACGGCTGCGGCCTCGTCTGCCGCCGCGGAGGCGGCCGCCGTGAAGACCACGCTGATCCACGGTCCACTGAACAACTGCCAGCTCGGCGCGGATGCGATACCCGGAACCGGCACACCAACTCGCGGCTTCGCGCTGATCGTCCACGGTTCGGAGGGGGTGCTCGCAACGGTGGTTCTGCGCGACGGGCGCCCCGACGCCACCTACACCGTCTACCTGATCGAAACAGTGGGTGTCAGCAGTGGTCCGCCGATGGATTGCTTGGTACCAGACGGCACGCTAATGACAAACCATGCGGGTACGGGAGTAGCGCTGATCCGTGAGAGCCTGTTGCCCGGCGCGGCCTACGTGCACGCCTACCTCTACACCCTCGACGGTGGCTTTGACTACTTCGACACCGCCCTCGTCCCTGTGAGTTGAGACGGTCGGTCGCGATCCCGTACCGGCCCAGGATGGCCAGCCGGGGCCTCGCGGAGCCTCATCGAACTCGATGAGCTGTGGCCGCCGCGCAGCGTGCGCTGGGTACTGACCGACGACGAACCGCCGGAGCTTGTCTTCTATTGCCCGTTATACGCTGAGCGGGAGTTCGTGATGCCCATTCGGCTAGTCCGTTTTGGCCCGAATGGGCTAATGCCTGGTATCCCGGGTGCGTGTCGCAGTTCCCGCACTCTGCGACACCCGCGAGGCTCGCCGGCTCAACAGCGAGACTCTGCGCCGCGACGGCCGGGGCGTGGGTCCGCGGCGAAAGGTCGCTCCGGAACGGGAGGAGAAGCTCCCATTCCGGAGCGACGAGAAGGTTTCAGGTCAGGGCGTGCCGACAACCGAGCAGCGGTACACCTCCGTTGTCGGGACGAGCGCAATCTGTCCTGCTGCAGCCGCGGCAAGGATCTCGTTGTCCGAGAAGAACTGCTGCGGCGGAATCGTCGAGAAGACGATCTGCACTTCCTGCCAGAGCGGGTTGAACCCGTCGCCCTGGATCGCGTCGAGGACGCTGGTGAACGTGACCCCTGCCGCCTCGGCCTGATCGGACATGTAGATCGTGTTGATCGAGCCGTTGTGTGCAAGCAGGGCCGCCTCACCACCGCCGGGCTCTTGCTTGAAGTTGATCGTGAACAGGTGCCCGTCATACAAGGCGGGCATGTCGCCGGCGGATCCGTTGGTACTCGCGGCGAGCGCCTGCCCCGGCAGCGCGAGCGCTGCCAGCACCACGATCAGGGTCAGCGCGGTACGTCGCGACATCACTATCCCTCCCCTCCGCCTGCCGTCGAAACTAGTACGCCGGCTGTGAGTACGCCGGGGCGAGGGAAGCGGTTTGCAAACAAGCGCGCGGGACTTCCGCTCGGGGCGACATGCCTGATCTCCAGGTCGATTGTTTCGCGCCGTCTGTGCGGCGGTCATCCGACGGGCATGGATTGCCAACGCGCTTCCCACAGCGCCGACCGCGCAAGCAGTTGGTCGCTGTGCCCGCTTCGGAAGGCGTGTCTGTCGCCCTTTGGCGGAACTGCGACACCTCGTCTCGCTAGTGCCGACCCACAGGCCGTTGGCGCCGTCGCGCGCGCGAGTAACTAATGAAGGTGCTGAGGTACCAGCTGGTCGGAGACCCGCTTGGACCAGTCGTAAACAGGCGTGCCCGGAGCGGGCTCGCCGTGGTCAGTTCTCTCGTCAGTCGCTCAAGGGTCCCCAGCCGCAACCGGTGCGCTTCACGGCTCCACGTCAGACGTCAGATTGGTCAGTCGCTCCACAGCAGAGAGCCCGGAGCGACGCCTAAACGCGAGAGTCTCCCTCTCGAAGCGGGCGATTCGCTCAGGCGTGGGCGGCTTCTCGCGCGAGCCGCCGTCGCAGCATCCAGGCGAGGTAGGCGACGATCGCGATATTGACCGCGATCCCGCCTGCTTTCAGCAGGCTTGGCTTGCGAGCCAGCTCGTAGAGCTCGAACGGAAGCAGCAGCGAGGTCGCGATCACGGTCAGGTACTCGGCCCAGAGCTGGTCGAGCCAGAGCCCGACTCCCTCGACGAGCTCGAGCAGGCCGTAGCCGATCGCCGCGATCCCGGTGACAAGCAGCGTGCGCAGGTGCAACCGGTGCAGCCTGACGATGATCCGATGCAGAAACGGGCGCCGCGGATCAAGCTCGAGCGCCCGCATCAGGTGATCGACGATCCGGCCGAAGTCGCTCCCCAGGTGGGTGAGCAGGTAGATCCCGGCCGCGAGCAGGAACAAAGAGCGCAGCGTCCGCTCGAGCGCGATCAGGCGCAGGACGCGACGGCTTCGTGGCGCATCTCCTGCCGGGTCATCGTCGGAACGATCGCAAGAACGGTGATCGCGGCCGACCGCGACTCGCCCCGAAGCCCCTGGGCTTCGCCTCAGGTGAGGAGCCTTGTCGCCCTTGGTGGAAGGGCGCCGCGTGGATCAGGCGGCAAGCGATTCCGGTAGTGGCGCCATTCGCCCAGCGGCGAACAGATCCGGCGTTGCCGCCGCCTTCACCGACCGGGCCGCGAGCGGAAGCGCGAGCTCGTGCAGCGGCGTCCAGCGCAACCCGTACTCCTCACGCAGGGGCGCCGGCAGCAGCCCCGCCATCGCAAGCCGATGCGCCGGCACGAGCACACGCATCGGCGCAGGCAGGTCCGCTTCGTGGAGCACCGCGGCCACGCGACGGGCCGGCTGGGTGATCGCCAGCGTCGGCCCCGCCAGTTCCGACCTGAAGTACTCGCGGAAGTCGGCGAGCGCGGGTGGGATCACCGAGGCGGGAGTACCAAACAGCTCGCCGACGAGCGCCATCTCGCCGTAGTAGCGCTCCTCCTCCTCGCGCCCGAGCGGCTGCACGAACCGTTCGTAGACCCGGAGCGAACAGTGGACGAGCGCCGCGTGCACCCAGAGCATCAGCTCGGGATCTGAGGCGGAGTAGGTCGTCCCTGGCGGGAAGCGGCCGAGTTGCGTCTTCGTCGTTCCGGCAACGCGGCTGTGCACGGCGCGGACGACCCCGCCGACTCGCTCAGCCTCGGCCTTGGTGCCGAAGGCGATCAGATACAAGGCGCGCAAGGTGCGGACCAGCCTCCGCCAGAGATCGCGCTGATAGTCGGAGTGCTGGACGACGCCCGCGGCGACCAGCGGATGCGCTATCTGGAGCAGCACGGCCGGACCGCCGCCGAGGAATGGCGTCAGCGGCGAGTTGCCGACTCGCAAGCAGATTTCGCGACGTCGTCCGCGGCGAGCCTGCCCCTACGGCGGCGCTCGCTAAGGGGCAACTGCGGTCACTGGCGCGCGCCGACCGGGTTCTCCGTAGGCTTCGCGGAGCTGGAGCCGGAGCACCTGCTTCCCTCCCTCTCCCCTGAAGGAGGTGCTCCGGCTCCTCTGTTTACATGCCGCGCAACGGCTGAGCCGACACGCGACTTGACGAACTTCTTACGTTTGCGCCTAGGAGCTTGTGTGGGCGAATGCACACCAAACGCTCGCGGTAGGCACGGCTGAACGCGTTAGCGTGAACCCCTCCTCGAGAGCGAGCCGGCAGGACCGCTCAGGTCGCCGCACGGTTCCTGCGCATCGCCCAGTCTCCTGCCGGCTCGCTCGGAGAATATCGCTTTCAAGCTCTACTCTCACATCGTTCAATCGAGGTGAAATCGCCCTTAACCGAGAAGTCTCTTCGCAGCGAGTAGCAACGCGCTTCCCCTCCTCGCGTATCGCGCGGCGATCCGGGCATGGCCGACCGCCGCGGCCCTCAGGCCCCGAACGCGCGCCTGCCCGCTCAACGCCCACTGCCGTCCGACGATCGCGTAGTCGTAAAACGCGGCGAGCGCCAGCCTCTTCGCCCGTCGCCCGCGAGCGCTCGAGGGCTGGACGGCCGCGAGCGCCTTGCGTGCGCGCAGCGCATCAAGGCGGAAGTGCCGCGCCCTGCGAGTCATCCGGCGGGGATGCCGCCGCGCCGCACTGAGGCCGATCCCTTGGGCGTCCAGGGCGATCCGGTGCGACCACTGCGCGAGCGTTGTGCGAAGCGTCGCGTCGCCGGCGTTCGCCGCAGCAGGAAGCGAGAGCGCGACGGCAGCGAAGAAGCTTAGTGCAAGCAGGGCGAACCGACCGCTGGTGTACATGCGTCTGTAGCGGGCGAGCCCGGTCATCCCACTCGGCCCCCAAAACGGCGAGCGAGCGCCGATGGGGCTAGTCGTCGCAGTTCTGGTTGTCGCCTTGCTCGTCGCCCTGGCTGTTGTCGCCCTGGTCGTCGCCGGCTTGGTCGTCGGCCTGCGCGCGAGCCGCCTCTTGATCAACCTGGGTGGCGGTATTCTCGACCGCGTCCGCGGCCTCCTGCTCATCGTTTTCGCCTTGCTGACCTTGATCGTCGGAACAGGTGGTGGTCGTCGGCTGCGCCGTGGTCGCCGCGGGCGATGACGTCGAGTTGCCGGCGACTGCTCCGGCGACCCCGGCGCCCGCCAGCAGCGCCAAGGTGGCAACGGTGACGATCAGCTTGCTTGGGTTCATCTGGGCGTCCTTTCGGTCCGGAACCTCGTTTGCCTCCTCGAGATCCTGTTTCGGCAAAAGGCGATGGCGATTCTAGACCCAATTGGTGACGGCCGCCGATTGGGGCTGGAACGAACCGCGACAGGCACGTGATCCGACATCGCGTGCAGATACCGTGCGATGGCGGCATCGTACGACCAGCGCGTGGCGCCGCAAAGCCGGGCACCTGCCCCGGTGAGGGCGAGGACCACCGTCCCCCGCCTTCACCGAGGTGCTAGGGCCCGAAGGTCGCGCGGCCGGAGAAGACGTCCATGCCCTGGCCTCCGTTGCCAGTCCAGAGCGCCTGCGCCTTCCCGTCTGTAGAGGCGACCGCGATGTAGTCGCCGAGGAAGTTGCGGCCGCAGGCCTCGGGATCGTCGGGGGCAAGACAGGCGTGGTGCAGGTCGCCGTCGAAACCCGTTGGGAGCAGGGTCGTGTAGCCCCAACTTGCACCGTCGTCGGCGGTGGAGGCAAGCGTCACGCAGTTGAGCTTGTCCCCCGCCGGGTCGCAGCTGCGATCGTAGAAAACGAGGTCGACACGGCCGTCGGGGGCTGAGGACATCCAGGGGAAGAACTCCTCCTCGCCGCTCGATTTCACCGCGGTCGGGGTCGACCACTGCGTGATGTCACCGGCGGTGAGGTTGTGAGTCGCATAGATGTTCGAGGCCCCGTCCTTCTGGTCGGTGAAAGTCAAGACGATGCGGCCGCTCTGCTGGTCGACCGTGGAATGCACGTCTTCGAAGACCCGGTAGTTCGAGTTCGGCAGCAAGCCGCCGATCGGGCTGACGATCCGCGCGGCGACCTGATCGCTGCCCCAGGTGGCACCGCCGTCGCTCGATTTGTCGATCATCGCGACGTTGTTCTTCAGGCTCTTTTCGTTCGGACCGCTCACCCAGCTGACGTAGACGGTCCCGTCGGGCCCGACGCGCGGGATCGCGTCCTGATCGAATTGATTCCCCTTGTCGCTGATCCGGATCGGGCCGGCCCAGTGCAGGCCCTCATCGTCCGAGTACGCGATGTCGATCGGCGAGCGGCCGAAGCCGCTGAACTCCGCCCAGGCAACGAAGAGCCGGCCGAAGTGATGGCCTGGCCCGGTGCCGGTATCGACCGTCACCGCCTCGTGATCGGGCAACTTGCCGTTCGAGCCCTTCTGGCTTCCGTTCGACGTGCCGGTCGTGACGGGCTCGAGCGGGCTCCAGGCGGCAGCGCCGTAGCTGAGGTTCACGTTGGCGGTCGGGTCGGCTTTCTTCGGATCGAACGTCGTTGAGAGCAGCTGGATCTGGTTCCCCGTCTTCGTTCCGAATGCCTGGCAGATGACGTCGAACTTGCTCGATTTCGGGTTGTAGACGACCGCGGGGTCGCCTGCGATTGCGAACTGCGTCGGCAAGATCGGATCGACACCGGGAGTGTTCGAGAACGCGGTGAAAGGCGCGAAGCTCTCGGACGCCCAATGGCCGCCGCCATCGGTCGAGAACGAGAGGCCGCAGCCGTCGTTGAACTCCCAGTCGTTCCAGGCGCCGGCGAGCAATTGCCCATCCGGGCTCATCCCGAGGGACTCCTCGTTGTTGGCGTAAACGTCGTTCGTCACATCGACCGGCGCCGACGCCGTGCCGCCGGGCACGCCCGCGAGCGCCGCGGCCACCCACACAGCCGTCGCAACCAGGATTGCGAGCGTCGCCGCGATCAACACCTTCCTTTGCATCTCACTCCCCTTCCCGAGACGGCCCATCGTAACGCCCGGGCTCATGAGGACGGGTCGAGACCGTTAGGTCAAGGCCGGCACTGGAGCGGCATCAGCGGCCCCACTCCGGTGGAGGCCGGCGGTGCCCGGGCTCGAGGTGCCAGTAGTCGCGCGCCTCGGCGACGAGGCCGTCGGCGCCGAAGCGGATCCGGTGGAGCCCGGCGATCGTCGATTCGGCCCCGTTCGGCTCGACGAGGAGCGCCCAGTACTCGAGCGCCGCGACATCGCCCTCCTCGACCGGCTCGCCGAACCAAACTTCGGGCGCCTCGGTTTCGGGGACGACCCTGCGCATGTACGTGCGGGCGCTCTCGAGCTCCCGGAACGGATGCGCACGAAAGACACAGTCCTCGGCGTAGAGGGCGGCGGCGGCCTCGCCGTCACCGGCCCGCCAGGCGCGCTCGAACGCCTCGGCCCAGCGCTTTCCGGCGCTCATTCGAACGTGATCAAGAGCTCGCGGATCAGGTCGCCGTCCCAGGTGACACGGAGCTCGCCCGCGCGGACACCCTGGTCTGCCGCCCAGCCGTAGTCGGCGACCGTCCGGTCGTCTTCGGTTCTGACGTTGCGGACCTCGACCTCGTCGTCGGGCGGGCGCGACTCGTAGGCGGCGCGAATCTCGTCGCGGCCCCGGAACGGCCCCACCGGCACGCCCTCGAAGCGCACCTCCGCGTCCTTGGCGAACCATCCGCTGAAGGCCCCCCAGTCCCTGCTGCGAACGGCCTCGTTGTGGACCTCGATGTACTCGTCGAGCGAGCTCATCTCGGCGGCGACTCTTACACAAATGCCGTGGACGTCCTATCGTGCGTTCGTGAAGGCTTCGGTCATATTCGCGCTTGCCGTCGTGGTCGCGGCCACCGTAGGAACAAGCTCCGTGCCGGCGAGCGCACAGCATCTCCGGCCGATCGTCTTTGCGACCACCCGCGACGAGCATCTCGGGAACGTGGACGTCTACGCAGCCAGACCAGACGGGACTCCTCCTGAAGACCTGACGAACACCCCGACGTCGAAGGAATGGAACCCGACGGCCGCGCCCAAGGGCGACTTGTACGCATTCATGACACCGACAGATGACCGAAGCGAGGTGGCGCTGGTCGTGATGCACCGGAACGGGCAAGGCCGCGTGGTGGTCTACCGTGGTCCGGCACTCGTTTCCACGCCCTCGTGGTCACCCGACGCAACACGCATCGCCTTTCTCGCCGGACCATGGGAGAACCCAACGCTAAGGGTTGCCAACGTGGACGGCTCCGAGTATCGGCAGATCGCTCGAGCCGCGTCACCCCGCTTCGGCGCGCCGCCGAGCTGGTCACCGGACGGCTCGCGGATCGTCTGGGAGTATCGGGGTCGCCACGGCGCCAGCTGGATCGCAGTGATCGGCGCGGATGGGAAAGGCATCCACAAGCTCGCGATCGGATACGACCCCGCTTGGGCGCCGCGAGGCGACAGCATCGCGTTCTCAGCGGGGAAGCCGTGGGGTCAGAGGTACTTGGCCGTTATCGGTGCCAACGGTCGGCGGCCACGCATGGTGCTTCGTGGCGATGCGTCGTTCATCGCCTGGTCCCCGGACGGCAAGAGGCTCGCCTTCAACCGCTTCCCGGAACTAACCGACCGCGTGTACGTCGTCGGTGCCGACGGAAGCCACCCGCACCCTGTAGCGGCCGAGGAAAGCGATGCGCCCGCCTGGTCTCCCGACTCGCAGCTAATCGCGTATCGGCAGGATCGTGGCGACCCGGAGACGGTCTCCGGCCCCACCGCGGCCTACTTCCTTCAGGTCGTCCCGGCCGCAGGTGGAAAGCCGCGAGTGCTCTCGCGGCAGCACTACGCAAGCATTTCGACCCCGTCATGGACGTCCGACGGCCAGATTCTTTATTCGAGCGTCATCGGGCGGAACGATTTCGAGATCGCCGAGATCGACCCCAGCACGACCGACATCACCGAGTTCTCGTACGACTTCCGCGACGACGTCGAGCCGTCGTGGTCTCCGGATGGCACGCAAATCATCTTCGTTCGCGGACTTCGGATTGAGTACGACGACGCGGAGGACGTCGTCGGATCCATCTGGGTGATGGCCGCCGACGGAAGCGGCGCGCGACAGCTGACGAACAGCCGAAAGGGCGATCACTACCCGGCCTGGTCGCCCGATGGGACGACTATCGCGTTCGATCGCGGAGACGACATCTACACAATCTCCTCGGACGGCGGCCAGCTGCGACGTTTCACGCGCGACCACCATTCCGAGGAACCCGCGTGGTCCCCCGACGGACGATCGATCGCCTTCACCCGCAACGGATCGATCTACGTGATGGACTCGAACGGCGAGAATGTCCGTCGACTGACCGCCACCGCCTTTCAAGGAGACCTCAGCCCTGCGTGGTCGCCAGACGGGCGGACGATCGCGTTCGCGCGCGAGGGGAAGATGGCAGTTGTCGGCGCCGACGATGGCGCCGTCAAGCTGCTAGGTGGCCCGGAGGGCGAAAGTCCCAGCTGGCTGCCCGACGGTCGCTGGATCGTGTACGCAGCGTTCAGGCGGAGCTTCGACGACAAGCAACTCGCGCTCGTCAGTGCGGACGGCTCTCAGGAGCAGGCGCTTACGCACCCCGGGCAGTACGAGGATGACGCATGGCCATCGGGCTGACCGACTACTCCAGGTCTTCCAGCACTAGCCCGTAGAGCACGCCGTCCACCCACTCGCCGTGCCGCCAGTAGGCCAGGCGCCGGGCGCCCTCGCGGACGAAGCCCGCGCGCTCGGCATGGCGCTGCGCCCGCTCGTTGAAGCCGTAGATCTCGAGCTGGAGGCGGTGGAAGCCGAGCTCCAAGAGCAGGTGGCGCTGAAGCAGCCTGGCGGCGTCGTCGGAGAGACGGCGGCCGCGAAAGTCCGGATGGATCGCCAGATTTCCGAGGTTGGCGATCCGCGAGCGACGGTTGGCGACCTCGAAGCCCATCGCGCCAGCCGGGCGCCACTCGCCGTCCTGCTCGACCTCGACCACGAAGCGTCCGAGTTCGTCCGGTTCGGCCTGCGACCGCTCGATCTCCTCCAGCAGTGCGTCCCGGTCTCGCGACCTCGACGCCGCAAGGTAAGGCTCGACGTCCTCGTGGGTCGTCAGCTCGACCAGGAAGTCGACGTCGTCAGGCTCGGCCCGGCGCAGCCTGAGCCCGTCGCCCTGAACGATGCTCACGGCGCCGGCGTAGCCGCAGCCGGCTCACGCCGCAGGAGCCGGACGCCGCCGGACCCCAATGCCACTCCGCCGAAGATCAACACCATCCCGATCAGCTCCTCCACCGTCAGCGACTCGCCGAGCAAGGTGACGCCGTAGACGAGCGCCGTCGCGGGCAGGAGGTACGTGACAAGGCTCATTCGCGCGGCGCCGTCGCTGCGAAGCACTCGGAAGAGCAGGATCTGGGCGACGGCCGTCCCGAGCACGGCGAGCGCGAGCACCGACCCGGTCTCCTTCCAGCCCGGCACATGGGACGGAAGCTGGGCGAGGCCGAAGGGGATGAGAACCAGGGTTGCACCGATCATCGCCGCCGTCGCCAGCGCGAACCCATTCGCGACGCAACGACGACCGCGAGCGTGCCCGCGACGCCCCACCAACCGCCGCTCGGGTGCAGCCCCGCGAGGACAGCGACCCCGACCAGGCCGAGCAGGATTCCCCCGAGTCGTGCGCCTCGAACCGCCTCGCTGGGCTGCCAGCGCAGGGCGAGCAGGACGACTAAGATAGGCACGGTGGCATTCGCGATCGCCGCGACGCCGGAGTCGATGTGCTTCTCGCCCCACGCGATCAACGTGAACGGGATCGCGCCGTTGACGACTCCCACGGCAAATCCCTGCCAGCCCAGCCCGCGGAGATCGGCGACTGCGCGCCTGAAGCCGCGCTGAGCCACGAAGGCGGTCGACAGCAAGACCGAGGCGACGATCAGCCTGAACATGATCATCGCCGCCGGCTCGTAGCCGCGATCGGCGACCTTGATGAACATGTACGACGCGCCCCAGAGCAGGGCGAGGGCAGCGATGTAGGGGGCGTAGGTGCGGGACATCAGGTCTCGCTCGAGGCTACCCGCCGCGCGCGCCCGAGACGGACTGCGCCCGTGCCCAGCCCGACGCCGGCGAGCACGAGCGCGAGGCCCCCGATGGCGGCCGCCGTTACGGGCTCACCGAGCAGGACGGCGCCGTAGACGACCGCGAACGTCGGGACGAGGTAGGTGATCAGGATCGCCCGGGAGGCGCCCGCACCCGAGATCAGACCGTAGTAGAGGATGTACGCCAGACCGGTGCCCGCGATCCCGAGCGTCAGCACCGAGGCAGTCACCTTCCAGCCGGTCATATGACCAGGTAACTGGAAGAGCCCGATCGGCAACGTCACAAGCGTTGCGGCGATCAGAGTTCCCAGGGCGGTGACGAGCGGCGAGATCCCGCGCAACCGCCGGCCCGCGTAGAGGGCGGCGGCGGCGTAGCAGATCGCCGAGAAGACGACCGCGAGCGCCGCCAGGAGCTGCCCGCTCGGCCGGCCGCCGACGAGAAGCGCCACACCGCCGAAACCGACGACGAGGCCGGCGAGGCGCGAACCGCGGACGCGCTGGTCGTGGCTGAAACGCAGGGCGAGCAGTGCCGTGAAGAGCGGCGCCGACGCCTGGATGATCGCGGTCAGCCCGGAGTCGAGCCGTGTCTCCGCCCAGGTGATCGCGAAGATCGGGATCGCAGAATTGAGGAGTCCGGTGACGATCAGCGGGCCGGCCGTGCCGCGAAGCTCGCGCAGCGTCCGTCTCGCGCCAACGGTGATGAGCACGATCGGAACGAGCGTCAGCGCGCCGAGCGCCATCCGGAAGCCGACGAGCGTGATCGGATGGAGCTCGCGGTCGCCGATCTTGATGAACATGAACGACGCGCCCCAGAGCGCCGCCAGAACGAGCAGCATCGCTAGGTGCCGCCGGCTCATGAGACGTCGCTTTCGACGCGGACCTGGAGGCCGTAGCGGCTTTGCCGCTGGTGCCGTCTAAACCCGGCTCGCGAAAACGTGAGGCAAAAATTGCGACAACCGGACCGCATCACAATTGGAACGGCTACGCGACCTGTCCTGTGAGCCGGCTAGACTCAATTCCCTGACGCCGGTAGCGGAACAACCGCTTCATCGGGCCCTTGGGCTGACGGACGGCGAGCTTCACAGGATCCGCGACCTGCTCGGCAGGGAGCCGAATCACTTCGAGCTCGCGGTCTTCTCGCTGCTCTGGTCCGAGCACTGTGGCTACAAGCATTCGGCGCCGCTCCTCAAGCGGCTGCCCTCCTCGGGCGAACGTGTCCTGCAGGGGCCAGGCGAAAACGCGGGTGTGATCGACATCGGCGACGGGCTCGCGGTCGCATTCAAGGTCGAGAGCCACAACCATCCGAGCGCGGTCGAGCCGTTCCAGGGCGCGGCGACGGGGGTCGGCGGGATCCTCCGAGACATCGTCGCGATGGGCGCGCGGCCAATCGCGCTGCTCGACGGGTTGCGGTTCGGCTCGCCAGGGTTCATGTTCAAAAGGGCCGTGGCGGGAATCGCCCACTATGGGAACTGCACAGGAATTCCTACGGTTGGCGGCGAGACGGTCTTCGACGAGGCCTACGAGCACAACTGTCTGGTCAACGCGATGTGCCTCGGTCTTCTTCCTGTGGAGCGCCTCACGCGAGCACGCGCGCGCGGGAGCGGGAACCTCGTTGTTCTCTACGGCGCCACCACCGGCAGGGACGGTATCGGCGGCGCGTCGGTGCTCGCCAGCCAGGAGCTGGCCGAGGGCGCTGACGAGAAGCGGCCGTCGGTGCAGGTCGGCGATCCGTTCACCGGCAAGAAGCTGATCGAGGCCTCGCTCGAGCTCGTCGACGGCGGGCTGGTCGCCTCGCTGCAGGACTGCGGCGCGGCCGGCCTCGCGTCCGCGTTGGCCGAGATGGCGCGAGACGGCGCCGGCGTGGACGTGTCCCTGGACCAGGTCCCGCTGAGAGAGGACGCCATGGAGCCCTGGGAGATCATGATCTCCGAGAGCCAGGAGCGGATGGTCGCCGTGGTCGAGCCTGGGCGCCTCGCCGAAGTGCAGGCCGTGCTCGACAAATGGGAACTGCACCACGCCGTGATCGGCTCTGTCAGTAACACTGGCGACTTGCGCTGCTTCTTCGCCGGCGACCTCGAGGGCGCGATTCCGGCCTCGTTGCTGACGGACGAATGCCCGCGCTACGAAGTCGAGCAGGAACCACGGCCCCCGCGTGCTCGGACGGCAATTGCGGCCGCGAACCGCGAGAGCAAAGCGTGGATCTACGAGCAATACGACCAGCTTGTCCAGTCGCGCACCGTTCGACGCCCGGGATTGGATGCCGCCGTCCTGCGTCTGCTGCCTTCGTACCGAGGTCTGGCGATCTCGCTCGACGGCCCGCCGGTGGGCGAGCTCGACCCGTTCGTCGCGGGCGCGAAAGCCGTGCTCGGTGCGGCCCGGAACGTCGCCTGTGCCGGGGGCGAGCCGCTGGCTCTGACCGACTGCCTCAACTTTGGGAATCCCGAAAAGCCCGAGATCGGCTGGGAGCTGGCTCAGGCGATCGAGGGCATCGCCCAGGCGGCCGAGGCGCTGGGGATTCCGGTCGTCAGCGGCAACGTCTCGCTCTACAACGAGACCGACGGGCGCGCGATCCCGCCGACGCCGGTGGTCGGCTGCGTCGGCCTCGTCGCGAACGTGCGCAGGATCCCCTCGCGCTGGCGCTCCGGCGACGCAATCCTCGTGGCCGAGGCAGGCGAGTCGGTCGCGGAACAGGCGGCGCTGATCGAGTTCCTGTGGCGCTCGGCTCCCGTCCTTTCGCTCGCGCACGACCTCTCCGACGGCGGGCTCGAGCGCGCGATTGCCGAGGCCGCTGCCTGGAGCGGCACAGAGACAAAGGTCGAGCTGCCTGCGAACCCCGCCGGTGCAGCGGCTGTTCTGGCCGTGTCCGCGGACCAGGCGGCCGGACTTGGCTGGGAGCGGCTCGTCCAGATCGGCGAGGTCGCCTGATGTGCGGCGTCTTCGGCATCCGCTCCCCC
>VBOS01000354.1 GCA_005893185.1 Candidatus Eiseniibacteriota bacterium | reverse complement strand
CCGCTCACCTCGGCCGGGACGAGCGGCGCCTGCCCCGTGAACACACGCCCGGTCGAGCCGTCGATGCTGATCCATTCGCTCTCCTTCACGATGACGTCGCCTACGGCGAAGCGCCGCGCGGCGTCGTCCACGCGCACGTCGCCCGCCCCGGACACGCACGGCTTGCCCATCCCGCGCGCGACGACGGCCGCGTGACTGGTCATGCCCCCCGTGGCTGTGAGGATCCCCTGAGCGGCGTCCATGCCGTGGATGTCGTCGGGAGTGGTCTCCTTGCGCACCAGGATCACCTTCTCGCTCTTGCCGCGCTCGGCAGCTGCGTCCGCGTCGAACACCGCCTTGCCGACCGCCGCGCCGGGCGAGGCCGCGAGGCCGATCGCGATCGCTGTGAGCTTCGCTGCGGGATCGAGCCGCGGGTGCAGCAGCTGGTCCAGGGCAGCTGGCTCGACGCGCATGATGGCCTCGTCGCGCGTGATCAGCCCCTCGCCCGCCATTTCCACCGCGATCCTCACAGCCGCCTGGGCGGTGCGCTTCCCGGTGCGCGTCTGGAGCAGGTAGAGCTTGCCGTCCTCGATCGTGAACTCGAAATCCTGTACGTCGCGGTAGTGTTTCTCGAGCCGTTGCGTGATCTCGCGGAGCTGGCCATAGGCCTGCGGCATGGCGCGCTCGAGGTCGGCGATCGGGTGGGGCGTGCGAACGCCCGCCACGACGTCCTCGCCCTGGGCGTTCTCCAGGTACTCGCCGTAGAACCGGTTCTCCCCGGTGGCAGGATCGCGAGTGAAGCCGACCCCCGTGGCGGAGCGCTCGCCGAGGTTGCCGAACACCATGGCTTGCACGCTGACGGCGGTCCCGATGTCGTCCGGAATCCGGTTCTGCTTCCGGTAGAAGACCGCGCGGTCGTTGTTCCACGAGCGGAACACCGCGTCGCGGGCGAGCGTGAGCTGGGCGAGCGGATCCTGCGTGAACTCCTGCCCGGTGCGCTTCTTCACCATGGCCTTGAACTCGGCGACCAGCTCGCGGAAGTCGTCGGCGTCGAGGTCCTGGTCGGTCTTGGCCCGCTTCCTGCGCTTGAACTGCGCGAGGTGCTCCTCGAAGTCGTGCTTCTCGAGGCCGAGCACCACCGAGCCGAACATCTGGATGAAGCGCCGATAGCAGTCCCAGGCGAAGCGCGGATTCCGGGTCCGGAGCGTCAGGCCCTCGACGGAGCGGTCGTTGAGGCCGAGATTGAGCACGGTGTCCATCATGCCGGGCATGGAGAACATCGCGCCGGAGCGCACCGACACCAACAGCGGATCCTGCGCGTGGCCGAGGCGACGGCCCATGACGCGCTCGAGGCGCGCGAGCGACTCGCGCTGCTCAGGCTCGAAGCCGGTTGGCAGCGTGCGCTCGTGCGCGTAGTACCAGCGGCACACCTCGGTCGTGACGGTGAAGCCGGGCGGCACGGACACGCCGGCGTTCGTCATCTCGGCGAGCCCGGCGCCCTTGCCGCCGAGCAGCGCCTTCATGCGCGCGTTTCCTTCCGCAGTGTGGTTCTCGCCGAAGAAGTAGATGTACTTCGTGGAGTGCGCTGGCTCCGGGCGGGCTGCCAGAGACCCGGTCGTTGTCGTCACGCGTCGTTCCTCCTCAGTAGGCGCCGGCGGCCGATTCGGGACGGGACCTCCCGCCCCCCTCAACGCCAGGGGATCAGCGTGGCCGGCGGTTGGAAGTTACCTTCGCTCAGTTCGCGGTCGATCTGGACGTCGGTCATATCGAGCTTCATGATCGGCTGGCTGGCGATGGAGCGCTCCTCACGGTACGGCCATTGGGTCCCGCTCAGCGGCCGGTAATCCGAAAGGACGCGGCGCTCGACGTAGGAGCCCCGCGGACCACGCTCGCGCTGGTCGAACGCGATCAGCCGATGGCTCGCGACGTCGAAGTAGAGCATCCGCCACGGAGCGTTTCGAGCCAAGACCTCGACTTTTTCCGCGTCGTGCCCGCTGATGCGCTCGCGTCCCCGAGCTGCGACGCGCGCGCTGGTGTCCGAGGCCGCGAGCAGCACGTGGGCCAGATCGGACGAGAGCGTGACGCGCAGCGCGGCCACCTGCAGGGAATCTCCTTCCTGGGCGGTGTCGCTCCCTGCGACCACCGTCCAGGCGCGATTCCCGTTCAGAACCTGTCGGCTCTCGACGCCCAGGACGGTGGTCACAAGCGCCAGCTTGCCGGGTTCCTTGCGAAGTTGCCGCATGGTTCCTTCGACTTCACGATCGGGAGTCGTGACCCGGATCACCGCGTCCATGAGCGAACTCTTGATGGCGCTCAGCCTCGAGCGCCCACCGTGCGCTGCGAGTGATTCGGCGATCCGCTTGCGCCCGGCCGCTTCCTGTTCCGGGGTGCGCGGAGCCAGCGTGTCCGCTGCCGCTTGCCCGGGCTGGTCGAGCGTGACGACCTCGGCCGGGCCGAGCGGCTTGAGGAGCGGCGCGACCCGGCTCGCGGGGCCGACCGCCACGATGTACAGATGCTCGGCGTCCGCCTCGCGGCGAGTGGCGAAATGAACCTCCTGGGGAGTGAGCGCCGCGATCCGCGCATCGTACGTATCGAAGTAGTCGAGGGGAAAGCCGGCGAAGTCCGCGAGCAGCCACTCGCCCAGGAGGGCGTTGGCGGGCTCGAACCCCAGCGGGAAGCCGCGCCGGATCCGGTGCTGCTGAGCCGCGAGATCCGGCAGGCCGGGCTCCGCGAAGAGGAAGCGCTTGAGCTCGGCGGTGAGCCGCCGAGCCAACACAGCCGCCGAGTCGGCCGGCACGGCAGCCTGCACGATCCATAGCCCGAAGTCGCGGGTCAGCTCGAGTGACCCGTTCACGTCGCGGACCACGCCGCGCGCGATGCGTTCGCCGAGGTGCTGCTCGAACAGGCTGGCCGCCACGGAGCGTGCCAGGGCATCGTCGGAACGATGCCCCGGCACCGGCACCGCGCCGTGCCGCGCGGCCGCGGAGCCACCGCCGGCGCGGGGGTGGCCCCCTCCGCGCCCGCCGGCCAGCTCCCGAACGACTCAGCCGCCGCCGCATAGGCGCGCTCGGGCGTGACGTCCCCCGCGATCGCCAGCACAGCTCCGCCCGGACGGTACTGGTCGCGGTAGAAGGCGCGCACCTGATCGAGGGTGAGCCTGCCCAGCGTCTCGAGCCGGCCGAGCGGCGGCCGGGCCGCCGGAACGTCCGGCAAGGCGAGCGTCCAGAGCTGTTCGGCAGCTGTCGCGGGCGGGCTCGCGTGGAGCTGAAGCACGCCACGGCCGACCGAATTGGCGGCCCTCCGGAACTCGTCGTCGAGGAAGGCGGGATGGATGACGGCATCGGCAACGAGCTCGAGCCCGCTCTCGAAGTCACGCGAGAGGAACGCAGATGACACGATGGCGTACTCGCGGCCGGCGTCCGCAGTCAAGGTGGTGCCGAGCAGCCCGAGATCGCGCGCGAAGGTCTCGGCGCTGTGGGACGTCGTGCCGCGGCCCAGCATCCGCGCGGTCACGCTCGCCACGCCATTCTGGTCGCCGGGCTCGGCCGCCACGCCCGCGGGAACGCGAAGCTCCACCGTCGTCAACGGCAGGCGCGGGTCGGAGAACACCATGATCTCGAGGCCGTTCGCGAGCTTCTTCACCGCCGGCCTGGGCACCCGGTAGGGCCCGACGGCACGCGCCGGCCAGGCGGCCACGGACAAGAGCAGCGCGACCGAGCACGAGGCGGCGATGCGAAGCGGCCGATGGGCCGGGCGCCGGACGCGATGCATCAACGCGCTCCGCCCTTCGCGCCTGCGCCGGCGGGCATTCCCCCGGGGAGCAGCCACACGACGCTCCTCCGTTCCGGCCGCAGGATCTCCGAAGCTGCACGCATGACGTCGGCGGGCGTGAGCTCGCGCAGCCGCTGCAGCCGGCCGGCAGCCGCGCGGCGATCGCCGTAGACCGCCTCCGCGAACCCCAGCGACTGCCCGCGCCCGCGCGACGTCTGCTCGTCGAGAATGAGTCTCAGCTCGGCCCCGCGCTTTGCGGCATCCAGCTCGGGGTCCTCCGGCGGCGTCGATGCGATCTTCTCGCTTCCGCCGAGCAGAGCGCGCTCGACGTCCGCGCTGTCCGCGTCCGGACTCACGAGGGCGGCCACGTAGAGAAGCGAGCCGTCGCGACGGGCATCGAAGTCGCCTTCGACCGCAAGGCAGCGCGGCGGTGAGCCCACGATCAACTCCCGACCCAGCTTCGACCGAGCCCCCCCCGCCATCAGGTGCGCGAGCACATCGAGTGCGGCCGCCGATGGGTCGGCGCCTCCGGGACCGCGCCAGCCCACGAGCAGCACGGGGACCTGGCCCTCGATCGGTTGGACGGCACGTTGCTCGCCGACCTGCGGCGCGAGTGCCGGAGGCTTCTTCGCGGGCGAGGTCGGAGGCGGGACCGATCCGAAGTGCCTGCGCACGAGCGCCATCGCCTGCGTATCGTCGAAGCGCCCCGACAGCACCAGCACCGCGTTGTCGGGGGTGTACTGCGCGCGCTGATACGCTTCGCATGCTGCCAGCGTCAGGTGGTCGAGATCGCCCTCGAGACCCGCGATCGGCCAGCCGTACGGGTGCCCGGGAAAAGCGGTCGCGTACAGGAGCCGGAGCCCGACTCCCATGGCGCCGCCGCGCGCGAGCTGGCCGCGCTCCTCGCGCGCGATCTTCCGCTGGCGCTCGAACTCTTCGGCCGTGAGCTTCAGGCTCCCCATCCGGTCCGCTTCGAGCTTGAGCGCGAGGTCGAGCGCGTCGGCCGGCACGGTGTCGAAGAAGCAGGATGCGTCGCTGGTCGTGAAGGTGGACGCCACACCGCCCTCGGCCTGCAAGATGCGCCTGTGCTCGCCCGCCTTGTAGTGCGGCGAGCCGCGGAACATCCAGCGCTCCATCAGGTGCGTGATGCCGCTCATGCCGCTGGGCTCGTAGCGCGTGCCGGCCCGGTACCACACGGCCACGTCCACGGAAGGGGCGAGGGTGTCCGGGGCGAGCAGCACGCGCAGGCCGTT
>VBOS01000352.1 GCA_005893185.1 Candidatus Eiseniibacteriota bacterium | reverse complement strand
TCGCAGTTCTGGAAAGGCCTGCTCTCCATGACCGGCGAGCGCATGAACTCGCGCGCCGTCTTCCTGCTCGTGGCTCTGCTGTTCGTGGCATCCGTCCTGTGCGCGATCCTGCTCGTCGCGCCCGCATGGGCCGGCCGCGCCGGCACCGCCCCCGGTACGTTCCCGGCCGTTGGCTACTTCGGCTTCCTCGGACTGGGCTTCATTCTCGTCGAGATCGGGGTGTTGCAGCGGGCGATGCTCTTTCTCGGCCACCCCGCCCTGGCGCTCAGCGTCGTGCTCACGACGTTGCTGCTGTCGGCCGGCCTCGGAAGCTGGTCGATCCGCGGAATCGAGGTCGAGCGCACGGGCCCGCCTCTGGCGCGAAGACTTTGGGCGATCGTGGCAGCGGTCCTGCTGGCTGCGTTCGTCTGGCCCCCCTTATTCCGCGCCCTGATCGGGCTCGAGCGATCCGGGCGGATCGCGGTTGCGGTGGCGGCTCTGGCGCCGGTCGGATTCCTCATGGGAACCGCGATGCCGCTCGGGCTCAGGCGCCTGGCCGAAGCCCGAGCGCCGCTCATTCCCTGGGCGTGGTCGGTGAACGGCGGGACGTCGGTCCTGGGATCGGTGCTGGCCATGGTGGTGGCCATCAACAACAGCTTCACCGCCACCTTGCTCGCGGGCGCCGCCTGCTATCTCGCGGCCCTCTTCCTCGCGCCGTCCACGGCGGCTCCGGCGCGCGAGGTCCCGGGCGCGGAAGCTTCCTAGCCAGGCACGGGGCTGCCCGCGCCGCTCACCGCGTGAGCGCAGCGACCCCGAAGAAGAGCTTGACCTCGCGCTCGCTGCTCGCTGGGCTGTCGGAGGCGTGGACCGAGTTCATCTGCTTGCTCTTGCCGTAGAGCTGGCGAATGGTGCCGGGCGGCGCTTGCGCGGGATCCGTTGCGCCCACCACTTCGCGCAGCGTCGGGACCGCGCCCTCGCGCTCGAGGCATGCGAGCAGCACCGGGCCTGAGGTCATGTAGGCCACGAGGTCGGGGAAAAACGGCCGGGCCGCGTGCTCCTGGTAGAACTCCTGGCACTGGTCGCGCGTCAGCCGGGCGAGCCGCGCCTCGACGATCCGGAACCCGCGCTCCTCGACGTGGGCGAGGATTCTTCCGATCAGGTTTCGCTGCACCGCGTCCGGCTTGATGATGAACAGTGTTCGGTCGATCGCCACGGTCACTCCTCGGCGTAAGTGATGAGTCCCATGAACTACGTCTTGCCTTCGAAACGTCCTGCCGCGGCGTCCCGCCCCGCCGAGCGTGCTCGCGTCACGGCCGGCGCGCCGCCCGGCCGCGCGCGGGAACGCGCCCGCCGCGCGCAGCATCGCGCCCCCCGCTTCCGTTGCCGCGTGCCGCGTTGCGCCGCGCGCTCGCGCTCTTCTTGGCCCGAGCCGGGCCGACGCGGCGCGCGCCAGCGCCGGCTCGCACGCGGCGCCGCTCCATCGCAGCTGCGACCAGGGCCGGGATCTCGGACGGAATGCGCGCGACCGGGATCCCAGCCGCCTCGAACGCCGCCATCTTCTCGGCCGCCGTGCCTGTGCCGCCTGCGATGATGGCGCCGGCGTGGCCCATGCGCTTGCCGGGCGGCGCAGTCTGGCCCGCGACGAACGCCACCACCGGCTTCTTCACGTGCCGCTTCACGAACTGCGCGGCCTCCTCCTCGTCGGTGCCGCCGATCTCGCCGATGAGCACGATGGCCTCGGTGTGCGGGTCGGCCTCGAACAGCGTCAGCGCGTCGGTGAAGTTGGTGCCGATGATGGGGTCGCCACCGATCCCCAGACATGTGGACTGCCCGAGCCCGGCCTGCGTGAGCTGGTCGACGACCTCGTAGGTGAGCGTGCCGCTGCGCGAAACCAGGCCCACCGGCCCGGGCTTCGCGATGTGGCCGGGCATGATGCCGACCTTCGCGATCCCGGGTGCGAGCAGCCCGGGACAATTGGGGCCGACGAGCCGCGGCTTGCCGTTGCCGTTCGCCGCGCGCCGCCGCTCGATCGAGTGATAGACGGCGAGCGTGTCGCGCACCGGCAGCCCCTCGGTGATGCAGACGATGAGGCCGACGCGCGCGTCGGCCGCCTCCTCGATCGCGTCGGCGGCGAACGGCGCGGGCACGTAGATCACGGAAGCGTTGGCCTTGGTGGCCGCGACAGCCTCTGCCACGCTGTCGTAGACGGGCACGCCGTGGACCTGCTCGCCGCCCTTGCCGGGCGTGACGCCGGCCACCACCTTGGTGCCGTAGTCGATCATCTGCCGGGTGTGGAACGCGCCGTCGCGTCCGGTGATGCCCTGCACGATGAGACGGGTGCTCTTGTCGATCAGGATGCTCACACCGTCACCTCCTGCGCCTTGGCGATCACTTCGCGCACGCCCTCGTCCATCTTCGTCGTGGCGGTGAGGCCGTGATCCGCGAGGATCTTGCGCGCGGCCTCCTCGTTGGTGCCGGTCAGCCGAATCACGAGCGGCACCCCGAGCGGCGACTGCGCGAGCGACTGGACGATCCCGTTCGCCACGTCGTCGCAACGGGTGATGCCGCCGAAGATGTTGAAAAGGATGGCGCGCACCTTCGATGCGCCGCCGCGGTCGCGCGCATCGCCGGTGATGATCTTGAGCGCAGCCGTCACCTTCTCCGGGCTCGATGAGCCGCCGATGTCGAGGAAGTTGGCGGGCTCGCCGCCGTAGTGCTTGACCAGGTCCATGGTCGCCATGGCGAGGCCGGCGCCGTTCACGACGCAGCCGATGTCGCCTTCGAGCTTGACGTAGGACAGCCCCTTGTCGCGCGCCAGCCGCTCGCCCGCCGTCTCCTCCTCGCGGTCGCGCCAGCCCTCCCACTCGCGGTGCCGGTACTCCGCGTTGTCGTCGAGGATCACCTTGGCGTCGAGGGCGATCACCTTTCCCGCGGGCGTGATCGCGAGCGGGTTGATCTCGGCGAGCTGGCAGTCGCCGTCGGAGTACACGCGCCACAGCTTGAGCAGCACATCGGCAGCTTGCGAAACGAGCGCGCCCTCTCTCAGCACGGGCTGGAACAGCGCGCGCGCCTGATAGGCGCGCAGGCCATCGAGCGGCACGTGGAGGCGCACGATCTTCTCCGGAGTCGAGCGTGCCACCTCTTCGATGTCCACTCCGCCCTCGGACGAGAACATGACGAGCGGGAGCTTCTTGCTGCGGTCGAGCACGATCGCGAGGTACAGCTCGCGCGCGATCTCGGCGGCCTGCGCGACCAGCACCTTGCGCACCGGCAGTCCTTTGATGGTGAGCGCCAGGATGTCGCGCGCGCGGTCGAACGCCTCTTCCGGCGTGCTCGCGAGCTTCACGCCACCCGCCTTGCCGCGTCCGCCCACCATCACCTGCGCCTTGATCACCACCGGGCCCGCCACCTGCACCGCGATGTCGCGGGCCTCTTCGGGTGTGCTCGCCACCTGGCCCGGCAGCACCGGCAGGCCGTAGCGGGCGAACAACTCCCTCCCCTGGTACTCGCGAAGGTTCACGTTTCTCCCCTCAGGCGCATGACCGCCGCCGCGGATCGCGCGTCGCGCGCTGCGCCGCCCCGGCGCCTCATCCCGTCACGTTGTCGATCTGGGCGCGCTGCAGGCGCCCGCTGAAGTCCACGTACACGCTCTTCCACTCGGTGAACGGGTCGAGCATCGTGTGACCCGCTTCGCGGTGGCCGTTCCCGGTGCCGCGCGTGCCCCCGAACGGCAGGTGGGTCTCGGCCCCGGTGGTGCCGTGATTCACGTAGACGATCCCGGTGTCGAGGTCGCGCATCGCGGCGAAGGCGCGGTTCACGTCGCGGGTGAAGATCGATGAGCTGAGCCCGTAGCGCGACGCGTTGTTCATCTCGACCGCCTCCTCGAGGCTCCGAACCTTCACCATCGCCAGCACGGGCCCGAAGATCTCCTCGACCGCGATGCGCGCGTCGGGCCTGACGCCGGTGAAGACCGTGGGCTTGTAGAAGAAGCCGCGCGCGAGCGCGCCATCGGTCGCGGGCTCGCCGCCGGCCTCGACGCGCCCGCCTTCCTCAAGCCCCACCTTCACGTACGAGCTCACCGTCTCGAGCTGGCTCTTGTTCACGAGCGGGCCGACCTCGGTCGCCGGGTCGAGCCCGTCGCCGAGCCGGAGCTTCCGGGCGCGCGCAGCCACCTGCGCCGCCAGCTCGTCGTGCACGCGCTCGTGCACCAGCACGCGGCTGCAAGCCGTGCAGCGCTGCCCGGTGGTGCCGAAGGCGCTCCACAGGATCGCGTCGGTGGCGAGCGAGAGGTCGGCGTCCTCCATCACGATCACCGCGTTCTTGCCGCCCATCTCGAGCGAGATGCGCTTGCCGAGCGCGCCACCGCGTCCGGCGATCCCGAGGCCCACGTCGGTCGAGCCGGTGAACGAGATGACCGCCACTTTGGGGTGCTCGACCAAGGGGTTGCCCACCTGCGAGCCGCTGCCGAACACCACGTTCAGCACGCCTGCCGGCAGCCCCGCCTCCTCGAAGACCTTGTGTTGCCCGCGACCAGCGCGGGCATCAGTTTCCACGACGGGATCGCGAACGGGAAGTTCCAGGGCGTGATCACGCCCACCACGCCGATCGGCGACCGCACCGACATCGCCCACTTGTTGGGCATCTCGCTGGGAGTGGTCACGCCGTACATGCGCCGGCCCTCTCCCGCCGCGAGGTAGGCCATGTCGATGCCTTCCTGCACGTCGCCGCGCGTCTCGGCCAGCACCTTCCCCATCTCGCGCGTCATGGCGCGGGCCAGGTCATCCTTGCGCGCGCGGATGATCTCGCCCGCCCGGAACAAGATCTCGGCGCGCTTGGGCGCGGGCGTGAGCCGCCAGCTCTTGTACGCTTTGAGCGCTGCTTCGACGGCGTCGTTTACGTCCTCGGGGCCCGAGGCCGGGAACTCGCCGAGCACTTCGCCGGTGGCGGGATTGGTGTTACAGAAGGTGCGGCCCGAGCGCGCGGGAACGGGGCGCCCGTCGATCAGGTTTGTGAACTTCTCCGGCATGCGCGTCTCCATCGAGGGCTCGGCGGACCGTGCCAGGCGCGAGGAAGGCCCGCCAGCGGCGCCCGGGATGATCCCAGTGAGAAAGGAAACGATACCCTACGCGTCGCGGGGGCGCGAGGCAAGTTTCGCCCTGGCAGCCGTTTGGTCGAACGCCCGGGCGGTGGGCCTCTGCTCGCGCCGACGGTCGCCCGATTATTGGGCAGGTGTTCGGAGCGCACTCGCGCGCTGGTCCATGTCAATTCTGCGCCGTCTTGACGTATGACAAGCCGCTGCAGAATTGTCCGTTCGCTTACGGGAACGCGATCTCCGCGGATCGTCAGCGAGTTTTGCGTTGACAGCCGCCGTCGCGAGCCGCGAACATGCGCGCGCTGCAGAAGCACCCTCGGGGCTACGTAACGCATACCCGCCGTCCCTTCCCCGTGCCGCAACGCGGCACTCAGGGCGGCGGCCCTCCTCACGGGCGCAGGAGGCGGATTTTCCGACACGCGGCGAAGCGGGGATTTCCCGTTTCGATGCGCGGCGGACGGATTCCTCCTGCGCGGCTCCCGGGCGACCGGGTCCTGGATGATCGTGCGAAGGAAGACGGCTGCCCATCCGGTACGGCGCACGCGAGGCTCTGTGAAGGGAATCCACCCGGGGCCAGCCACAAAGGGGAACACGATGAATGGATTCGAGCTTCTCAAGGCCGCCCGCCACCGCATCTCCAGCCCAGGCTCCCTGGCGCGCATCATGGGCACGCTGTGCGTCGTGCTCATGCTGGGGTCGTGCGGGAGGTCGACGAGCACCACGAGCCCAGACGTGAAGGATGAGGGCAGCCCGAGCGCCAAGAGCGGCGCTCTCGCCGCGCCATCCGCGGGAACGCCGGCGGCGCAGTTCGCGTTCTCGACGTCCAATCTGACGCTGATCCAGCAGACGTCCGGAACCAGCGGTTGGGTCACGGTGCTCTCGGGGAAGCTGAAGACCCCCTCGAGCAAGGAAGTGTACGTGAACGCGTCGCTCGAGTGCGGGCTCTACACCCAGACGCTGGTGAGGAGCCGGAACTTGAAGAAGGACACATCGACCGCCAGCGTCGCCATTCAGGCCCAGGCCCTGATCGACGGCCAGCCGATGCCGCCCGGGACGATCACCTACGCGGCCCGGACGCAGACGCTCTCGGCCACGCTCGAAGGCGCGATCGCGGGCTGCCTCACCATCGTCACCAACCCGGACGGCACGCAGAGCATCGTGCTGGACCCGAACTGCGTGACGCCGGAGGAGATCGAGCTGATCCTCTCCACGCTGAACGCGGCTTCGTTCAACTTCGTGGCGAGCAACGTGCCGGTGGGGGTCCACACCATCTCCATCCAGGCGCGGATCACCAGCTCCACGAGCGTGCAGCAGGGCACAGCGACGGCGGAGGCGCTGGTCGGCAAGGGCACGATGATCGCCCAGATCGTCCGCGCCGTGAAGGGCGCGCTGTAAGAACGGGACCGGGGTGGCGGGAGCGCCCGCCACCCCGTCCCTTCTCGAACGGAACCTACGGATCGAGCGCGCTCTTCCCTGCGACGATACGCTCGATGAGCGCGGTCGTGCTGAGGCCCCCGCGCAGCGGCACGTTCAGCACGCGCCCGCCGCGCGATTCCACGAACTCGCGCCCCACGATGCGGTCGGGGGTCCAGTCGCCGCCCTTGACCAGCACGTCGGGCTCGACCTGGCGGATCAGGCGCTCGGGCGTGTCATCTTCGAAGACGATCGCGAGGTCCACGCACGCGAGCGCCGCCAGCAGCTCGGCGCGCTCGGCCGCGGGAACGAGCGGGCGCTCCGGCCCCTTGATGCGGCGCACCGACGCATCGGAGTTCACGCCCACCACGAGGTGGTCGCCGAGCGCCCGCGCCTCCTCCAGGTACTCGACGTGGCCGCGGTGGAGGAGATCGAAGACGCCGTTGGTGAAGACGATGCGCTCGCCGGCCGCGCGCCAGGCTTCGAGCCGCCTGCGCTCGGGCTCGGGGATCGCGCCCTCGCTCAAGCTGCGGTCGCCTCGGCGCTCACGGCAGCGATCGCGCCCCTCACCCCGTGGTCTCCGATGCGATCGCGGCGCTCACACGTGGCTCCCCGCGATCGAGGCGATGAGCTGCTCGCGGGTGCATGAAGCCGTGCCGACCTCACGGATCACGATTCCGGCCGCGTGATTCGAGAGATAGCAGGCGTTGGGCAGCTCGGCCCCGGCCGCGAGCCCGAGCGCCACCACGCTCACCACCGTGTCGCCCGCGCCGGTCACGTCGTAGACCTCGCGCGCAGCGGTCGGCAGGTGTGTGAGACGGCCGCCGCGCTCGAACAGGCTCATGCCCTGCGGGCCGCGCGTCACCAGCACCGCCCCGGCGTCGAGGCGCTTCTGCAACCCCCAGCCCACCTCGAGCAGGCTCGCCTCGTCCACGACTCGCCGGCCCATCACGTAACCCGCCTCGTGCTGGTTCGGGGTGAGGAGGCTCACCCCTCGATAGTGATCGATGTGGCTCTCCTTGGGATCCACGCACACCGGAATGCGCTCGCGCCGCGCGAGCAGGATCGCCCGGTCGAGCGGGCCGGGGTGGACCACGCCCTTGCCGTAATCGCTCACCACCATCGCCTCGCAGCTCGGCAGCTCGTCCGCGATCGCTTCGAGCAAGCGCGTGAGCGGCTCGCCCGCGAGATCGACGCGCGACTCGCGATCCGCGCGCACGACCTGCTGGGAGTGAGCGATGATCCGGGTCTTGACCGTGGTGGGGCGCGCGGGATCGGTGACCACGCGGCGCGGGGCTACGCCGCGGCCCGCGAGCGAGCGGCACAACACCTTGCCGTCGGCGTCGTCGCCCACGACCGAAACCAGCACCGGTTCGGCCCCGAGCGAGCGCAGGTTCGCGGCCACGTTGCCGGCCCCACCGAGCGCGTAGCTCTCGCGCTCGATCTCCACGACCGGAACCGGCGCCTCGGGGGATATGCGCTCGACCCGTCCCCACACGTAGCGGTCGAGCATGAGGTCGCCGAGCACCAGGACCTTCCGCCCGGTGAAACGGTCGACGATCGAGCGCAGGGTCGCGAGATCGAACAACGAGGAGGCGGCGGGCATGAGAATCGAAACGCTACACCGCGCTTGCGAGACGGGTCAAAGCCGCGTCTCGCGCCGCGTAAGATGGAACCCGAGGGCAGATCGTCGTGACAACGTCGCGGGACGCAGCCTTGACGCCCCCGGGCCCCGACCCTAGCGTCCCGCGAATGTCCCTCCAGCTCGTGCCGTTTCGCGAAGACGACCGCGCCGTCCTGCAGGCCCTGGTCTGCGATCCGGCGCTGGCTGACGAATTCGACGTCTTCACGGACGCCGACTACCTCGACCACAAGCTCGCCGATCCGTATCGCGACCGGGACTGCACTCTGATCGCGCGCGAGGACGGCGAGCCCGCGGGCTTCTGCATTGCGTTCCGCATCCCGCGCCCCGAGGGCGGGGCGTGGGCGGCGCTCCGCATCGGGGTGGCGGAGCGCTTCCAGCGGAACCACATCGCGACCGCCCTGCTCGCGGCTGCGCGCCGCGAGCTGGAAGGCCGAGCGATCCCGGGCGGGCTGCACGAGATCGTGATGAGCGCGTGGCGACCGAACCCGGCCGCCGCCGCCTTTGCCACAGGCCACGGCTTCCACCACGTGCGCTGCTTCTGGAAGATGGAGCGCGCGGCGGCGGGCTGCCCCGAGCCGGTATGGCCGCCTGGCGTCTCCACTCGCATCTTCGACGGGAGCGAGCCGATGCTCGGCGAATGGACGGACGCGTACAACGCTTCGTTCGCGGAGCACTACCATTTCGTCCCGGCTACGATGGAGATCGCCCGTCAGATCGCCTCCGGCCCGCGCTTCCTTCGCGACGGGCTGGCGCTTGCCTACAGCCGCGGGCGCTGCGTCGGCTTCTGCCGCAACGAGTGGTTCGGGAAGGAAGGCGAGATCGGCGTCCTGGGAGTGGTCCCAGATGCGCGCGGCATCGGCCTCGGCCGCGCGCTGCTGCGTTGGGGCGTCCGTTATTTCGGCGCGCTCGGCGAGTCGCGCGCGACGCTGCGCGTGGACGGCGAGAACGAGGCCGCGCTCGGCCTCTACCGCTCCGAGGCCTTCGCGGTGACGCGCACCCGCGACGTTTGGGCGGTGGTGCCCGCCTCCGCCGGATCGGGCGCGCTCAGCGCCCGCGAAACTCGAAGCGCTGCCGGCACCAGACGCTGACCGGCCGTCCGCCGAGCAGCGCGGGATGGAACACCATCGAGCGCACGCATGCGAGGGCGGCGGCAACCAGCGCCGTGTCCGCGCTCCCGCCCGCCCAGAGGGCATCCGCCACGTCGCCCGCTTCGCTCACGCGCACGTCCAGCTCCACCGCTTCCGCGCGGGTCTCACCGCCGCGCGAAGGGGGAAGAACCAGGCGCGCAGCGGACCGCAGGATCGGCGGCTTGAGCGCGGGATCGATCGGGAGTGCCTCGGGCGCCGTGGTGTCGGGCGGCAGCGCCTCCGGCTCCGCCGCCGGCAGCGGCGCCTCGATGGCGGCGGGACGGGCGATCGTCACGCCGCGCAGCCACACTCGGGCCACCGGCGGCGGGGTGACGTGCAAGGTCATCGACCGCGAGGTGTCGCGGAGGATTTCCACCGGGAGCGCTGTGGAGGCCGCACGCGGACGGCGCGAGCACCCGCAGCACGCGACGATCGCCTCGGCCGCCAGCGCCGCCAGCACCGCCGCCGCCGCGAGGCGCGATGGACGCACATGGAGCACGAGCAGCACGAGCGGACGCTAGTCGGCCTCGCGCGGATCGGCAATGCGGGCGGGCGGACCAGTGGCCGCGCATGCTGTGTGCGATTCGCCCGCGCGGGACGCTCGTCGCCGGGGCCGCGGCCTGGCTTGTGCTAGCCGAGCGGGCGGGGCTACGCTCTATGCGAGAATGAGTATGAACTGCCACGAGGCCAGCGCCCGACCGGGAGCGCCTGCCGCGCCGCAGCCACACCGCGCGCGGCCGAACGTCTCCCGCCAGACTCGCACCGATCGCCGCCCGCCGCCGGAGCGTCGCGCATGACGCCGCGCGAGCGGGTGTGGGCAGCGCTGCGCGGTGGGCGCTTGGACCGGCCTCCCATCTCGTTCTGGGGCCACTTCTACGATCGCGAGAGTTCGGCCCGCGATCTGGCCGATGCGACGCTCGAGTTCCGCGAGACCTATCGCTGGGACTGGGTGAAGCTCAACCCCCGCCGTCAGTATCACGCCGAGCCCTGGGGCGTCCGCCACCGCTACACCGGGCGCGCGGCCGACAAGCCCACGCTCGAGTCCTGGCCGATCCACCGGCCGGAGGACTGGGCAGGGATCACGGAGCGCCCGCACGACGGCGGCGCGCTCGGGGAGCAGATCGAGGCGGTCCGCCTCACGCGCAGCGGGCTTCCGCCCGACGTTCCGTTGCTCGCGACGGTGTTCACGCCGCTCGCGATCCTGCGCGAGATGGTGCCGAACCCGGATGACCTGGGCGCTGCGCTGCGCGCGCGGCCGCAGGCGGTGCGCGCGGCGTTGGACGCCGTGACCGCGACATTCGAGCCGTTCGTGCGAGAGCTGCTCCGCGCCGGAGCCGACGGCATCTACTTCGCCACCGTGGACTGGGCGACGCGCGACCGGCTGAGTCCGGCCGAGTACCTCGAGTGGGCGCGGCCGACCGACCTGCGCCTGCTCGCAGCGGCCGCGGGCGCGCCCTTCAACGTGCTGCACGTGTGCAAGAGCCGGAACCTGCTCTTCGAGCTCGCCGATTATCCGGTGAGCGCATTTTCGTGGGCCGCAACCGACGCGACCAACCCGTCGCTGGCCGAGGCGCGCACGCGGCTGGCGGGGGCCTCGATGGGCGGCATCTCGCACGACGGCGCGCTGCTGGATGCCACGCCCGAGCGCGCGGTGGAGGAGCTGCGCCGCGCGCTCGAGGCCACGGGCGGGCGGCGCTGGCTCGCCGCCCCCGGCTGCTCGATCCCGCCGGCCACGCCGCCAGGAACGCTCGCAGCTTTGCGCTCGGCAGTTGAGAGCGTCCCGCTGCCCGCGGAACCTCGGTCATGAAGCGCACGCCGGTCGCTCGCGGAGGCGCAGCGGTGGCTGCGATGAACGTGGCGGCGCTGGTTCTCGCCGCCCTTTCGGCGCTCGCGCCGGCGGCCCGTGCGCAGTCCGACTCGAAGAACCCGCCGCCCGCTGCGCCGGGCACCACCACACCCGGCACCAGCAGCCCCGCGGCCCACGTGCACGTCTACGGTCAGGTCTACGTCGGCGACCGCGCTCCCGACTACACCCTCGACGGATCGGATGGAAAGGTCGTGCGGCCCTCGCGCTTCCGCGGGGACTGGGTGGTGATGTTGTTCGCCGACCGGAAGGAGCAGCTCGCGCCGCTCGTCACGATCCACGGCGACCTGCACAATCTCGGCGTCCGCATTCTCGGCGTGTGCCGGGAGAAGGCGCACGGACTCCAGGGCTACGCGAACCGACAGAAGCTGCCGTTCGTGATGGGCGCGGACTGGAACGGCGACGTCTCGGCGATGTACGGGCTCTACGACGCCGAGCGCTCGATGATCAGCCCCGGCTTCGTGCTCGTGGATCGCGACGGCATCGTGCGCATGGCGCTGCTCGGCAAGAACCTGCCCCCCGAACAAATCGCGGCGCTCGTGCGCTTCGCCGTCTCCGGTCTGTAGCGCAGCGCGCCCACGCGCGCCCCGAGCGCTGGGCGTTCCTTCGCGAGTCCCAACGCACGCCGCCCCACGCGCGCAAGCCACTCTCTCGGCTCTTGGCCGACTCCCCAAGACTCAGGGAGGTCCAGGTGAAGGTCTACGTCATCCTCCTCACCGCGCTCCTGGCCGTGATCCTGGCTCTGGGACCGGGCGAGGTCATGGACCAGACTCCTTCGCGTCCTCCGGAGGACATGATGGGCCGGGTCCACTCGCTTCCCCCCGAGCCGCCCAGCGCCGAAGTGAATGCCGGCGACCGTGCGCCCGACTTCGCGTACCAGGGCGAGGACAACCGCTGGCACCGGCTGCACGACCTGCTGCACCAGGGTCCGGTGCTGCTCGTGTTCGGCGCGGAGCCCACGGTTCTGTCCGCGATCGAGCGCGAGCGCGACGCGATCCTCAAGCTGGGAGCGGT
>VBOS01000351.1 GCA_005893185.1 Candidatus Eiseniibacteriota bacterium | reverse complement strand
CTTCTTCAACAACTTCTTCCCGGCCAATATCGGCGGGGACCTGGCGCGCATCGCAGACGCCTCCCGTCACGGCCCGACGCGCGCGGCCGCGCTCTCGACCGTGCTGCTCGACCGCATGATCGCGACGCTCGCGCTCGCTGGCCTCGCCCTCGTCACCACTCTGCCCGCGATCGACGCCTTCCACCTCCGGCTCGTGTACCTGGCGCTGGTGGCGTTCTTCGCGCTCAGCGTGGCGCTGGTGTGGGGCGTCTTCCACCCGGCGCTGCTGCCGGCCCTGGAGCGCGTGCTTGCGCGCATCGGGTTCGGGGCGCTCGGGCCCCATCTCAACGACCTGGCCGAGCGGCTCCGCGGCTTCCGCGAGCAGCGCACCTTGTTCCTCACGCTGCTGAGCGTCGCGCTCGTGGTCCAGGTGTCGCGCATCCTGGTCCATGCACTGGTGGCGCGCGCGCTGGGCCTCCGGATCGAGCTCACGATGGCATCGGTGTGCGGGAGGGAGCCGGCGTCGTTCTTTTCGGCCTCGTGGGCGTGAGCCGGGCCCACGCCTTCTCGCTCCAGTTCACGACGTATCTCGTGGGAGTGGCCGTCAGCCTGCTGGGAGGCGTGACGTTTCTCGCGCGCCTCCCCTTGCGGCGGGCCGGAGCTCGTCCGATGGAGGGATCTTCCTGATGGATTCGAACCGGCGGGCCACGCCGATCATCGCCACGTTCGTGTTCCTGGCGGCCGCCGCGGTGTATCTCATCACGCTCGCGCCCACCGTGCCGTTCTGGGATTCGGGCGAGTTCATCGCGGTCTCCTACATCCTCGGCGTCCCCCATCCGCCGGGCACGCCCTTCTACGTGCTGCTGGGGCGGATCGCCACGCTCATTCCCTGGGCCACGGTGGCGCAGCGCGTGAACGCGGTCTCCGCGATCGCGTCCGCTTTCACGGTGATGTTCACGTACCTGTGCGGCCTCAAGATCATCCGGCTCGCGCAGGGCGCCGAGCGCCGCGCGACGGACGACTGGATCGCACAGGTCGGGGCCGTGACCGGGGCGCTCATGTTCGCCTTCTCCGACGCGTTCTGGGAGAACTCGATCGAGGCCGAGGTCTACGCCCTGATGAGCACGGCCCAGATCATGGTGTTCTGGCTCGGACTGCGCTGGTGGGAGGAGCACGAGCGCCGCCCCACGGCCGGGCCGCTGCTCCTGTGCGTCTACCTGATGTGGCTGTGCGTGGGGCTCCACCTGGGCGTCGCGATCATGGGGCTGCCGCTCATGGTGCTGGTGGCGGCCGTGGACCGGCGCGTGGCGCTGGTGTTCGCAGCCCCGTTCCTGTCATCTGCGTTCGTGATCATGGGGCTCGAGCGCATGGCCGGCGCGATCCTGGTGCTCGGCACGCTCACGTTCGCGATCTACGCGTGGCAGAAGAAGCTGAGCGGCTGGGTGGTGCTCGCGGGCGCCATCGCAGCGGTCATCGGGATGGTGCCGGCGTTCGGGGACGCGGACTTCACCGCCGGCACCGCCCTGGTGGCCGCAGCATCGCTCGTCGTCCCGCTTGCTCTGCTGGCCCGGCGCACGCGGGAGGGCCGCATCCTGGCGCTGGCGATCGCTCTCATGGTCGTCGGCTACTCCACGCACCTCTATCTCCCGATCCGCGCCGCCCAGCATCCGGCGGTGAACGAGGGCAACCCGTCGGACTGGGGGAGCCTGCGCGACCTGCTGGAGCGCAAGCAGTACGGCCAGACCAGCATGTTCCAGCGGCGCGCGCCGCTCTCCGCCCAGCTCGACAAGGAGTTCTGGCGCTACTACAGGCGGCAGTGGACGCTCGCCCGCACCCCGCGGCTGTGGGGCGCGCTGCTTCCGCTGACGCTGGGGCTCGTGGGCGGCGGATGGCTGCTGCGGCGCGAGCGGATCTCGTTCCTCTACACCGGCACGTTCCTGGGGCTCACCACCGCGGGAATGATCGTCTTCCTCAATTTCACCGATCACGAGGTGCGCGAGCGCGACTACTTCTTCCAGAGCGGCTACCACGCCTACTCGATGTGGATCGGCATCGGCGTGGCCTTCGCCATCGGCTGGGTCCGGGACTCCTTCGCGAGCGGGCGCTCGCGCACGATCGCGGCCGCGAGCACGGCTGCGCTGCTCGCGTTCCAGCCGGTGCTGCTGTGCCGGAACCTGTGGTTCACCCACAACGAGAGCCGCAACTGGATCGCTCACGACTACGCCTACAACATGCTGGCGCCACTCGATCCCAACTCGTACGTCTACACGAACGGCGACAACGACACCTTCCCGCTGTGGTACATGCAGCAGGTCGAGAACGTTCGCAAGGACGTGCGGGTCGTGAACCTGAGCCTGCTGAACACCGACTGGTACATCAAGCAGCTCAGGGACGAGGAGCCGAAGGTCCCGATCGTGCTGACCGACGAGGCCATTCGCATGCTGGGACGCGGGCTGGTGCAGGATTCGACGGGGCGCGTGCTGTACACGAACGAGTTCATGGTCCAGCACATCACCGACGTGAGCCGCAAGGGCGCAACCGGCTGGGTCAAGCAGCCCTATTTCGCGGTCACGGTGCCGGAGCACATGGGGCTCGAGCCTTACTTCACGCTCGAGGGCCTGGTCTATCGCGTGGTGGCGAAGACGCGCAAGGCGCTCTACGAGACGTTCAAGTATCGCGGCTTGTTCCACGCCGATGGCTCGTGGGACTCCACCGTCTTCAAGGACGAGAACGCATCCACCCTGACCCGCAACTACGCGGCCGCCCACCTGCAGCTGGCTGTCACCTACCGCCACGAGCATCGCATCGACGACGCGATCGCCGAGATGGAGCGGGTCGCCCGCATGTTCCCCGACTACGTGGAGGTCCTGGTCCCGCTCGGGGGGTTCTACCTGGACAAGGGCGACACGCTGAAGGCGTTCGAGCTGTTCCGGAAGCTGGCAGAGAGGAGGCCCAGCAATCCCGAGGCGCGGTACTACTACGGAGTGTCGCTCGTGACTCGTGGCGACCTCGAGAACGGGATGCACGAGCTCGACGCCGCGATCCAGCTCGACCCCGACTACAACATGGCCTACTACGCGGCTTACTCTCTGCTGCTGGAGCGCGGCCAGCGCCCGCGCGCGCTCGAATACCTCGAGCGCTGGATCCGCCTGCACCCGAACGACAACGGGGCGCGCGCGCTGCTCGATCAGGGCCGCGGCGGAGGCGCGCCCGCGCCCAAGCCGCCGCCGCCTCCGCGCGTGCCCGGTCTGCCCTGAGCGGCGCGATGAAGGGTGGTCACGCGCTGGTGACCGGCGCAGCCGGCTTCATCGGCTCGCACCTCACGGAACGGCTGCTGGCCGAAGGCGTGCGGGTCACGGGCGTCGACTGCTTCACCGAGTACTACGAGGCGGCTCTCAAGCGCCGCAATCTCGAGGCCGCGCAGCGCAGCGCTGCGTTCAGCCTGCTCGAGCTGGATCTCGGGCGCGACGACCTCGCGCGGCTTCCCGACGTCACCGTGGTGTTCCACCAGGCGGCCCAGCCGGGCGTGCGCGCATCATGGGGCCGGGAGTTCGGCTCGTACGTCCACCACAACGTGCTCGCCACCCAGCGCCTGCTCGAGCGTTACCGGGGTGCCGCGCTCGAGCGGTTCGTCTACGCTTCGTCCTCATCGGTCTACGGGGAGGCCGAGCGCTATCCCACGTCCGAGGATGCGATGCCGCGGCCGGTGTCGCCCTACGGCGTGACCAAGCTCGCAGGCGAGCACCTGGCGTTCCTTTACGGCCGGAGCTTCGGGATGCCGGTGGCCGCGCTTCGCTACTTCACGGTCTACGGCCCGCGCCAGCGGCCCGACATGGCGTTCCATCGCTTCTGCCGCGCGCTGTGGCTCGGGGAGCCGCTGGTCGTGTACGGCGACGGACGGCAGTCGCGGGACTTCACCTACATCGACGACGCGATCGAGGCGAACGTGCGCGCCTGGAGTCGCGCCGGGCCCCAGGCGGTCTACAATGTCGGAGGAGGCTCGCAGGTCGAGGTGCTCGAAGCGATCGCGGTGCTCGAGCGCGCATGCGGGGTCAAGGCGAAGCTCGATTTCAAGCCGCTGCCTCCGGGCGATCCGCCGCGCACGCGTGCCGACGCATCGCGGCTCGAGGCCGATCTCGGCTACGTGCCGGCTGTGCCCATCGAGCGGGGGCTCGAGGCGGAGGCCGAATGGACGCGCGGATTGTACGCGAGGAGCGGGCGCTGAGCGCCGCGCCGCACATCACCGTCCTGGTTCCGGCCTGGAACGAGGCCGAGAGCATCCCCGCGCTCCATCGTGAAATCGTCGCCGTGCTGGAGACACTCGGGCGCCCATGGGAGGTGCTGTACGTGGACGACGGCTCGCGCGACGGCACCGACGAGGCGATCGCCGCCCTGGCCGCGGCCGACACCCGCGTGCGCGGCGTCTCCTTGCGGCGCAACTTCGGCAAGTCGGCGGCCCTCGCGACCGGCTTCGATCTGGCACGCGGCGAGTGGGTGGTGACGATGGACGCCGACCTCCAGGACGACCCCGCTGAGCTGCCGCGGCTGATCGAGCACCTGGAGCACGGCTACGACCTGGTCTCGGGCTGGAAGAAGAACCGCAAGGACCCCATCACCAAGACCGTTCCCTCGATGCTCTTCAACGCCGTAACCTCATGGGTTGCAGGGATTCGGCTCCACGACTTCAACTGCGGCTTCAAGATCTACCGGCGCGAGGTCACCCAGGCGATCGAGGTCTACGGCGAGTTCCATCGCTTCATGCCCGCGCTCGCCCACTGGGCCGGCTTCCGAGTCGGCGAGGCGCCGGTCCACCACCGCGCCCGCCGTTTCGGGCACAGCAAGTTCGGAGCAGCGCGCTTCGTGAACGGCTTCCTCGATCTCTTGAGCGCGGCGTTCATCTCGCTCTCCGCCCTGAAGCCGCTCCACGTGTTCGGTCGGATCGGGCTCGGCTTCCTCGCTCTGGGCGGCGCGATCGGCGTGTGGTTCGTGGTCCAGTGGGCGACCGGGGCGCCGATGCGGGTGCGGCCGCTGATGATGTTCGGCATGGGGCTGGCTGTGATCGGCATCCAGCTCATCCTGATGGGCTTGCTCGGCGAGATGATCGCGCACCACGGCGCGCGCCGGAGCTACCCCTCGCGCCGGCGCTACAACCTGGACCCGGCTCCGTGAGGGCGTTCGTGCTCGCGGGCGGGTTGGGCACGCGTCTCAAGGAACGCTTCGGCGATCTGCCCAAGGGCCTGGCGCCGCTCGGCGGGCGGCCGTTCCTCGAGCGCCAGCTCGAGTGGCTGCGCGAAGCCGGGCTCACCGACGTCGTGATGTGCGCGGGCCACGGAGCGGAGAAGCTGCGGCAAGCCCTGGGGGGAGGAGAAGCGCTCGGGCTCGCGATCCGATGGTCGGTCGAGCCCGAGCCGCTCGGGACCGGCGGCGCGCTGCGCTTGGCTGCGCGTTTCCTCGAAGGCCCGGCGCTGGTCGTCAACGGCGACACGCTGCCCGAGTGCGATCCCTGGGAGCTGGAGCGCGACCGCTGGGAGCACGGCGCGCTCGGCGCGCTCGCCCTGTTCGAGGTCGCGGACGCCCGCGCGCGCGGCCGCGTCGAGTGCGAAGCGGGTGGCCGGATCGATCGCTTCGTCGAGAAGGACATGGGGTGGCGAGGGAGCGCGTGGGTGAACGGCGGGCTCTACGCGTTCGATCCCGCGCTGTGGCGAAGTCTGCCCGAAGGCCCATGCTCGCTCGAGCGCGAAGTCCTGCCGCCGCTCGCCGCCGCGGGGATGCTTCGCGGCTTCCGGAGCCCGGGCTCGTTCTTCGACATCGGCACGCCCGAGGAGTGGGAGCGGGCCGAGAGGCGCTTCGGGACGTGAGCCGGACCTACTTCCGCGCGCGCGCGCCGCTTCGGCTCTCGTTCTGCGGCGGCGGGACGGATGTCTCGCCCTACCCGGAGGAGCACGGCGGGATGGTGCTCTCTGCCACCATCGACCAGTACGCCTACGCTTCTCTGCGCCCGCGCCGAGAAGCGTAGGCGTA
>VBOS01000037.1 GCA_005893185.1 Candidatus Eiseniibacteriota bacterium | reverse complement strand
ACACCTCACCTAAGTAGTGTAACCCCCCGGTGCCCGCGAAACGTCACAACACGACGAATCACGCGCCGGCCGGCGAGTGCGAAAGATCGCTCCCGGCCTGGGGCGCCGCCTGAGTCCACGGGACGCACCCCGCGGCGGTACTGCACGCTTGTGCAGTAGACGCGAGAGGCGCATAATCCGCGGGTGCGAGTCGAGTACCGCGAAGAGCCCTGCCGCTCGGCGCTGAACCGCGTGTCGGGGATGGACTTCAACTGGTCGCTCAACCCCTACATGGGTTGCGCGCACCGCTGCACGTTCTGTTATGTGCGCGCCTTCGAGCGCCGCGCAGATCGACCGTCGGACGACCGTTACGGTTGGAGCCTGCGCGTCAAGATCAACGTCGCAGATGTTCTGCGCGCCGAGCTTATGCGGACCTCGTGGCGGCGCGAGGAAGTCGTGGTGGGCGCGGCCACCGATCCCTACCAGCCGGCCGAGGGCCGCTACCGTCTGACGCGCGCTTGCATCGTTGCGCTCAGCGAGTCGCGCACGCCGTTCGGCATCATCACGCGCGGTCCGCTCGTCGTTCGTGACATCGATGTGCTGCAGGCCGCCGCGCGCCGCGCGAGCGTCACGGTCAACTTCTCGATCCCGACGCTCGACGAGCAGCTGTGGCGCACGACCGAGCCGGGGACTGCTCCGCCGCGCGCCCGGCTGCGCGCGCTCGAGATGCTGGTCCGCGCGGGCGTCAGGGCCGGCGTCGGCATGGCGCCCATTCTCCCCGGCCTTTCCGACCGGCCGGAGTCGCTGGCCGCCGTCGTGCGTGCCGCGCGCGAGGCCGGGGCGACGTTCCTGTGGGCGAGCCCGCTCAACCTGCGGCCAGGGACGCGCGAGCACTTCCTCGAGGCGTTGGCCCGCGATTGGCCCGACGAGCTCGATCGCTACGAGCGTCTCTTCAAGGGCCGCGCCTACCAGCGGGCGGCGGACACAGCGACGACGATGGAGACCATCCAGTCGCTCAAGCGCCGCCACGGGATCGCCGATCGCCGCGCGCTCCGGCTCGCTCCTGATCCGGAGCCGGTGCAGCTCAGTCTCGCGGTCTAGCTGCAGAGGGCGACTCTCGCTCCTGCCACCCTCCTTCCCACTTCGACCATCCGCCGTCACAGCTCCGGGGCGCCCGACGACATGCTGTTGCGGGACAACCGGTTGTGGCGATGTCCGGGCCGCTGCTCAAGCGCTTGTCAAGCCCGCCTCAAGCGGAGTGACCACGCGGCCGATTTCGGTGGGCCAAGATGTTGCGAGCTTCGCGAGTTCTGACTTCCGTTGCAATGCTCGTAGTCCTGGTGTCGAGGACCGTCTGCGCCGCGACGCCGCCGGCCGCGACGATCACCGAGCTGACCCCCACCGCCTCCTACACGGCGGGCCCGTTCCTGATGCCCAACCCAACACCGACGCCGCTCGTCGGCAACGGGCCTACCTGCGACACGGCGCACCCCTGCGACGACTACACGCTCACCATCTCCTTGCCCGCCAACTACGAGGCGACGCACCCCACGCACGTGGTGGCGATCACGATCTCGTGGCCCACGCTCGCGGGCACGCAGGCCGACTTCGACATGTACCTCTACGACTCGACCGGCGCGCGGGCCACCTACTCCGCGGGCTCGAACGATCCCGAGATCGCATTCTGCAGCACATGGGACGAGGCCGAAACGATTCGCAAGGAAATGTGCAGGTACGAAAGGAGGCCAACGGACTAGACGTAATGGGCTGATGGAGAGACGCACGGCCCGGATGACTTTGGACCATGCAACGAGCATGGCCCGGGTCAGGCCGGGAACCGAAAGGAGTCGGTCAGTAAGGGTTCTTCAAGAAAGAGGGTGTAAAATGTTTCGCTCGTTTCTCACGCTGGCCCTGCTCCTGTGCATGAGCACGGCGAACGCTTCCAATCCGAAACCACACCCGCCCCATCCGCCGCATCCGCCGCATCCCGGCCCTCGGCCCGCCGATCCAACAGCCGCTGTGACTTCCTACAGCGGCCGGGCCTTCGGTGCGGAGATTCAGGTGGTGAACCCGCAGCCCAACACCCTGATATTCTCGGACACTGGGAATCTCCCGTCCGCCGGCGGCTCGCTCTCCGCCAACCTCGCAACGATCGCCGTTACCGGCACCCTCACGAGTTCTACCATAACGGCGGCCTGTGATGGCAGCGGCGGAGTAGCAAATGCGTCGGCTTCTCAGGAAAATGTCTCGCTCTTTCCCGTGAAAGCTGCCGCTCTCACCGCTTCCGTGGTCTCCTCACAAGCCCGTGCGGACTGCGACGGCGTCTCGGGCAGCAGCACGATCACGAATCTCATTTTCGCCGGGAACTCCGTGGTGGTCACGGGAGCTGCGAATCAGACCATTACTCTCGCCGGAATTGCCACTCTGGTGATAAACGAGCAGATCGTCTCGGCGGGGAGCATCACGGTGAATGCAATTCACCTGACGCTCGGAACCGGAGAAGAGGTCATTCTGTCCAGCGCTCATGCTGACGTGCAGTGCAGCCTGGTCCCCACAAGGCCCACGTCCTGGGGACAAGTGAAGCAGATCTATCGCTAGATGAAAGGGACGGGCGTGGTCGGAAATGTTGCCCGACGCCATGCGGGCGAGCTGCTGCGCCCGTCCTGCAAGTGCGGCTGTGGAAGGATGTTCACTCCCGGTAAGTTCAACCGCAAGACACAGCTGTTCGCAACCGCACAATGTCGGCGGCGCTACAGTTACTTGACGAAGTGGAGAGCAATTTTGAAGCTCCGGTGGAAAACGAGGACCAGGACCATACGGGCCGCTAAACCGTGCCTGGGCTGCGGTCGTATCTTCTGGCCTCGTCCCACTGGA
>VBOS01000356.1 GCA_005893185.1 Candidatus Eiseniibacteriota bacterium | reverse complement strand
CGTACGGTCCTCATGATGTCGCTCCTCTCGCGGTGGTCGGGACGTAGCTCTCCTCCTTGAGCGTGGAGAGCGCCATCACCGTTTTCGTCTGTCGTACGCCCTCGCAGGCGTTGATTTCCTCGATCAAGAGCTTCTGCAACGCGCCCATGTCGGAGACGCGCACCTTGAGCAGAAGCGAGAACTCCCCCGTGATGTGGTGACACTCCTGGACCTCGTCCATCTTGAGCACGCGCTGGATGAAGCCCGGCTCGAGCCGCGGGTGCTCGATGAACACCTCGACGAACGCCATGATCGGCGCCCCCACGGCGCCCGGGTCCACGAGCGCGGCGAAGCGCCGAATGACGCCCCCGCTCTCGAGCTTCTTGAGCCGCTCGTTGACAGCTGCAGCCGATAACCCGACGCGGCGCGCGATCTCTGCCTGCGGGAGCTTCGCGTCGCGCTGGACCAGGGCCAGGATGCGCCGGTCGCGGTCGTCGAGTACCTGAATCGTCTTCGTAGTCTTCGTCATAAGTCGATGATACATTCGGCAGACTGCCACTTCAACCTTAGATTATTCGGAAACGAGCCCATGGGGAGCCTGGAGCGACAGACGGCGGTGGCCGGCGGCCCGGCCCTCCGTGCTAGATTCCACAATCACAATGGTTTTCGCCCTCGACCTGGAAGGCGTGTTGGCCCCCGAGATCTGGCCGATCCTGGGGGAGCGCTTCGAGCTGCCAGAGCTGGCCCTCACCACCCGCGACCTCGGCGACTTCACCGAGCTGATGAAGCGCCGCGTCGCCGCCACCCGCACGCGCGGCCTCACGCTCGCCGACCTCAAGAGCGTGGCGCACGCCGTCGAGCCCTACCTCGGCGCGCGCGACTTCCTCGCGAGACTACGGGGGCTCGGGCAGGTGATGGTGATCTCCGACACCTTCCACGAGTTTTCGGAGCCGCTGATGCGGAAGCTCGGCGGCCACGTCCTGTTCGCGAACCGCTTCGAGCTGGAGCCGGACGGTCTGCTCAAGGGCTTCAAGCTCCGGATCCGCGGCCAGAAGGAGCGCATCGTGTCTGGATTCCATGCCGCGGGCTACCGCGTGGCGGCGGTGGGCGACAGCCTCAACGACCTCTCGCTGCTCAAGAGCTGCGACTACCCCTTGCTCTTCCGCCCGGTGGAGGCGTTGCGTGTCGAGTTCCCATCCGCCCCGATCGCGCTCAATCTCGACGACGCGCTTCGCACTCTCGAGCTGGTGGCGCGCGAGGTGGAGCGCAACGGAGGCTAGCCTACGCCGCGGGCCCAGGCGATGAGCGCTTCGTGATTCGCGAGGTCCCGCAGCAGCAGGTCGGGCTCGTGCGCTTCCAGCTCGGCCCGGCTGCGCACGCCAGTCGCCACCGCCACAACGAGCGCTCCGGCGGCGCGGGCGCATGCGATGTCGTGCTCGGTGTCGCCGACCACGACGCAGTGTGAAGGCGGCAGGCCGTATCGGCGTCCGACGCGCTCGACCGCGACACGCGCGAGGGCGTTGCGGTCCGGCGCCTCCTCGCCGAAAGCGCCGAATGCGAAGCGCTCGCGGATGCCGAACCGGTCGAGCTTGATGCGCGCCATCTCCGTCATGTTGCCGGTCAAGAGGCCCGTGACCCAGTCGCGCTCAGCCCCGATCTCGTCGAGGAGGGCCTCGACGCCGGGGAGCAGCCGCCCGCGGGGCGGGCGGAATGCTCCGCGCATCGCTTCGAACACCCGGTCCCAGAAGCGTGCCTCCTCGCCGCGGCGAATGCGATGTCGTCGAGCGCGTCATCGACCCCGAGGCTCTGGCGCACAGCCAGCGCGAACGCCTCACGGGCTGCGCCCTCGGTCGTGAGGAGCGTGCCGTCCACGTCGAAGAGCCAAGCGAGCCGGGGCGGTCGGGACATGGCAACTCCTCAAGAAGAGCCGCGCGCTCACCCTTAGACAGGCGCGCCAAGTCGTTCGGCGGCGGACTCGCCGGGCATGCTAGCATGCATCGAAACCGTCCCCAGTCGGCGCCGCTCGGGAGACCCCGTGAACGACCGTCCCGTGATCCGTTCGACGCTTCGCCATCTCGCCCTCCTGATCGTCGCCATCGCCTTCGCGCCCGCCGTCGCCACAGCTGACCCCAAGCCGGCTCTCGCCCCATTGCCGCTTCCGACCTTCACGGCCGACTCGTCGAAGATCGAGGCCGACGAGCATCTGACCTGGTCCATCCGCTTCAACCTCCAGAACAGGCTCCCGGCCGGGATCTACCTGGACAGCCTGAACCTGGATCCGGGCGAGACGCACGTGGAACGCACGAAGGTGTTCGACATCTCCCGCATCGTGGCGGGAAACTCCGTGAGCGCGGGCGAATCCCAGGGGCTCGGCTACACGGGGCCGGCCGTCGTCGAGCACGGGCGGCTCACGTTCCGGCTCGGGTTCCACCGTGGCGACAAGAGTCGCACGTCGCTCACGGCCACGGTCGAGGCGATGCCCGGACCGGTCTCGCGCGACCATCCATCGCAGTTCCTCACCGTGAACGGGCGGCGCGTGGAGTACCTGACGTTCCCGGCCCGCCGCGACTCGTCGCCGGGCCTGCTCCTGGTGCACGGACGCGGCGACGACGCGCGCACGCTCATGCGGACGGCGCTGAGGATCGCGGGGCTCGGCTACACCGTGCTCGCCGTGAGCCTGCCGGGCTACGGGCAGTCGGAGGGTCCCGCCGACGTCGTGGGAACGCTGACCGTGCAGGCATTGGGCGCTGCATTCGATCAGCTCAAGGTCACGCGCGGGGTGGACGCGAAGCGCACAGGCGCGTGGGGCATCGGGACGGGAGCGACGGGCGTGACCTTGCTCGCCCAGGGACGGGCCGACATCAGGGCCACCGTTGCCGAGGCGGGCTTCTACGACCTGTGGGCCCTTTATCGCGCGCTCAAGGATCCCGGGCTGCGCGAGTCCATTGTGCGCGGGGCGGGGTCCGACAGCAGCGGGTGGCGGGCGCGCTCGCCCGTGCTCAACCCCGGCACGCCGACCTCGATCCTGATCCTCCACGGCGAGAAGGACACCGTCGTTGCCGTGCAGCAGGCGCGCGGGTTCGCGGAGTCCCTCAAGGCGCGCGGCGGGGACGTCGAGACGCGCTTCTTCCCGAATTCCTTGCGCGACCTTCCCCCCGGCGATGTGACGCGGACCGCGATCGAGTACCTCGACCGGAAGCTGGGGAAGTAGCCCGGGCCGCGCGCGATGCGAGCCGAGGATTCTCCACCCGTCCCTTGACCCCGCTGGGCTGGAAGCTCGCGCGGCTGTCGGCGATGTCGCCGGCCGAAGTCGCTCACCGCGCACGCATCGTGCTGCGCGACCGCTTCGCGCCTCCGGCGTACGCATCGTGGAGCCCGGCGCAGGCGGGCGCGCGCCTTTATGATGGCGGCGCGGCCCGCGCGCTGGCTTCGAGCCTCCTCCCCCGTTGGCCACGCGCTCTCGAGCCCGCGGAGGACTTCGCGCCTGCGGTCGCAGCAGGGCGCGGGCTGCTCGATGGACGCTGGTCGCTCTTCGGGTGCCAGGTGCGGCTCGACGACCCGCCGGTCTGGAACCGCAATCCCGTGAGCGGCGCAGCTTGGCCGGAAGCTGCGAGCGGCGCGCTCGACTACCGCAGGAGCGACATCGCGGGCGGCGCCAAGCCGGTGTGGGAGCTGGGCCGGCTCACCCTCTTGCCGACGCTGGCGCTCGCCGCGCGGCTCACAGGCGAGGGCGCGTTCGCGGAGCGCGCGATCGCGTGGCTCGAGGACTTCACCGGGCGCAACCCGCTCGGCCGCGGCATCCACCACACGAGCGGGATCGAGATGGCGCTGCGCGTTCTCACAACGAGCTGGACGCTTGCGCTGCTCGGCGAGCGCGCCGACCCCGCGCGCGTCGCGCCGGCGCTCGGGCTCGTCGCGCAGCAGGCGCTCTACTGCCGCGATCACCTGAGCCTCGGCTCGAGCGCCAACAACCATCTCATCGCCGAG
>VBOS01000353.1 GCA_005893185.1 Candidatus Eiseniibacteriota bacterium | reverse complement strand
CCGGAGCGCGTGCTCGCGGAAGCGACCGAGCTGGCCGAGAAGCTGGCGCGCGGCCCCGGCGACGCGATCGCGGTCACCAAGCGCGCGCTCGATGACGAGGCCCACCTCGATCTCGAGCGCGCGCTTGCCTACGAAGCCGACGTCCAGGCCGGCCTGATGGAGCACCCGGACTACCGCGAGGCCTACGAGGCGTTCCGCGCGAAGCGGGAGCCGCGGTTCCGGCGATGACGGCGACCGGCGGGCTCCCGGCGCTACTGATTCCGGATCCGGCGCCGGTGCGGGCGTTTCTCGAAGACGGCCACGCTGCGTTCGCCACGAAGATCGGCGCATTCGCGGCGCAAGATGTCGCTCCGCGCCCGGCGCCTGACGACGACGCGATGGCACGCAAGGAGGCGCGCGCGCTGCTCACGCTGCTCGGCGGCGGCTGGCTCGAGCCGATCCGCAGCCTGGACTGGCGCGCGTGCTGCATCGCGCGCGAAGCGCTGGCTGCGGCATCGCCGCTCGCGGACGCGGTCTTCGCGCTCCAGGCTCTGGGCGGCGTGCCGCTGCTGCTCTCGAGGGGCGCGCCCGTGGCCACGCGCTGGGCGGGCGAGATCGTGGCCGGGCGCGCGATGGCCGCCTTCGCGATGACCGAGGCCGAGGCTGGATCGGACGTGGCGGCGATCGCGACGCGTGCGCGGCGGGACGGCGACGAGTACATCCTCGACGGAGCGAAGACCTACATCTCGAACGCCGGGATCGCCGACGTCTACACCGTGTTCGCGACCACCGATCCGGGGGCCGGGAGCCGCGGGATCTCGTGCTTCGTCGTTCCGGCGGACACGCCGGGCCTGCGCTTCGTCCGGCCGCAGATCCTCTCGGCCCCGCACCCGCTCGGCGAGATCGCGTTCCAGGAATGCCGCGTGCCGGCCGCGAACCGGCTGGGGGAGGAGGGCCGGGGCTTCGCCCTGGGCTTGAAGACGCTGGACCGCCTGCGCGCGACGGTGGGCGCAGCCGCTTGCGGCATGGCGGCGCGCGCGCTCGCGGAAGCGGTCGCGCATGCGGGTGCGCGCCGCCAGTCCGGCAAGGCGCTCGCCGAGTTCCAGCTCGTGCAGGAGAAGTTGGCGCGCATGGCGACCAACCTCGCAGCTGCGCGGCTCCTCGTATACCGCGCGGCGTGGGAGGCCGATCGCGGTGCGGCGCGCGTCACGCTCGAGGCGGCGATGGCGAAGGCGTTCGCCACCGAGGCGGCGCAGCGCATCGTGGACGACGCGGTGCAGATCCTGGGCGGGGCGGGCGTCATGGCGTCGCACCCGGTCGACCGGCTGTACCGCGCGGTGCGCGCGCTCCGGATCTACGAGGGCACGACCGAGATCCAGCACCTCGTGATCGCCCAGCAGCTCCTCCAGGGCGCGGGAGGCAAGGCGCGATGACGGCCAAGCGTTGCCGCGGAGGGGCGCAACCGTGAAGGCGGCGGTGGTCGGAGCCGGGCCCGCCGGGCTCTTCTTCGCGCTGCTCCTCAAGAAGTCCGATCCCCGCCACGAGGTGGTCGTGTACGAGCGCAACCGCCTCGACGACACGTTCGGGTTCGGCGTCGTGTTCTCGGATGCGACCGAGCAGGCGCTGGAGCAGGGCGATCCCGAGGTCAGCGCAGCGATGATGGCCGAAGGCCACCGCTGGGACGACATCGAGATCCACTATCGCGGCGACGTGCTCACATCCACCGGTCACGCATTCTCCGGGCTGTCGCGCCGGACCCTGCTGCGGATCCTCGCCGACCGCTGCCTCGAGGTCGGTGTCTCTCTATGCCTCGAGCACGAGATCCGGGATCCCGAGACCCTGCGCGACGCCGACCTGGTGCTGGCGGCGGACGGCGCCAACTCGGCTGTGCGGGAGCGCTATCGCGAGCACTTCCGGCCCGCAGCGGACGTGCGCCCCAACAAGTTCGTGTGGCTCGGGACCTCGAGGCCGTTCCCGGCATTCACCTTCTATTTCAAGACCGACCCGCACGGGCTCTGGCGGGTGCATGCCTACCAGTACGAGCCCGGCCGCTCGACCTTCATCGTCGAGGCGCGCGATGAGACGTGGCAGGCGGCCGGGCTCGCGCGCGCAGGCGAGGCCGAGACCCTCGCCTTCTGCGAGCGCCTGTTCGCGGCGGAGCTGGAGGGGCACCGCCTGCTCTCCAACCGCTCGATCTGGCGGAGCTTCCCGACGATCCGCAACGAGCGCTGGCGCCACGAGAACGTGGCGCTGATCGGCGACGCCGCCCACACCGCGCACTTCTCGGTGGGCTCGGGCACGAAGCTCGCGATGGAGGACGCGATCGCGCTGGCGCGCGCGCTCGCGACGCACGAGCGGATCTCCGACGCGCTCGCTGCGTACGAGGAGGCGCGGCGACCGGCGGTCGAGAGCCTGCAGCGCGCAGCTCATGCGAGCCTGCAATGGTTCGAGGACGCCGAGCGCTACATGACGCTCGAGCCGCTCCAGTTCGCCTTCACGCTGCTGACGCGCAGCCTGCGCGTCACGCACCAGAACCTGAAGGTTCGCGATCCGGCGTTCGTGGGGCGGGTTGACACATGGTTCGCAGCGAAGGCGGCCGAGCAGGCAGGCGTCGCGGTCCCGGCGCTCGCGATCCGCCCGCCTCCGGCCGCTGCGTCCGCGGCTCCGCCGAAGCCTGAAGCACCCGCGGTCCTCTCAGCCCCGCCGCCCATGTTCACGCCCTTCCGCCTGCGCGGGCTGCTGCTTCCGAACCGCGTCGTGGTTTCTCCGATGTCCCAGTATTCGGCAGATGACGGCACTCCCAACGACTGGCACCTGGTCCACCTGGGCGCGCGCGCGGTGGGCGGGGCGGGGCTCGTGTTCGCCGAGATGACCGACGTGAGCGCCGAGGCCCGCATCACGCCGTGGTGCCCGGGGCTCTACCAGCCGCAGCACGTCGCGGCGTGGAAGCGCATCGTGGATTTCG
>VBOS01000350.1 GCA_005893185.1 Candidatus Eiseniibacteriota bacterium | reverse complement strand
CTGCATGTGACGGACGTGCCCGAGATTGAGGACGTCGGCCGCATGTCGTTCGGCGTCGAGGTGCGCTCCCGCCTCGAGCGTTCGCTCCCGGAAGCGCAGCGCGGATGCGAGGTCTCCCGACTCCACCGCCAGCGCGCCGAGCGTCTCGCATGCGTCGTGCACGCGTCCGGAATCGCCCGCCGCCATCGCGTCCTCGAGCGCGCGCGCGGCGCGCCGGTTGGCGTCCGCGCGGTCGCCGAGATCGTCCGAAACCATCGCCTGTGTCACGAGGATCGCCGAACGGATCGAGCGGTTGTCGAGCGAATCCGCGATCGTCAGCGCGCGGTCGAGGTGGCGGCGCGCCCGTTCGGGGTCGCCGACCTGCTGGCATGTGCCTCCGAGCCCGTTGAGACTCACCGCAAGCTCCGTGGGGTCGTCCTCGCGCAGCCGGATCGCGAGACGGTAGCGCTCGATGGCTTCGCTGTACCGCCCGCTGCGCCGCAGGAAATCCGCCAGGTTGTGATGGATGCGCGACTCGCGCACGGCGTCGCCGCGGGCGCGGGCGATCACGAGCGCGCGTTCGCTGACGGAGAGCGCGCGCGGGTCGTCCTGATCCATCAGAAGCGAGGCGAGGTTCGCGAGCACGTCGAATGTGCGCCCGCTGTCCCCTTGCGAGACGGTGATCTCGAGCGCCTCGTCGAAGCGGCGCGCCGCCGAATCCGGCTTCCCGAGCCCGGCAAGCGTGAGACCGAGGAAGCTCAGCGTGTTCCACACCGCCGCTCGCTGGCCCGACTGGACGCGGACCGCATAGGCCTCGTCGAGGAGCCGGTGCGCGTCATCGAGGCGCCCGAGCTGGTAGTAGACCTGACCGAGATCGTTGAGCGTGTTGCCCAGCATGCGCGGGTCGCCGAGCCTGCGGCGCAGCTCGAGCGCCTCGACGTAGAGGCTCTCGGCCCGGGCCAGCCGGCGGGAGAGGAGTGCTCCGGCGGCCATTCCTCCCACCACCCAGGCCTCGCGCCGCTTCTCCGACAGCGCCCGGTAGTCGGCAAGCGCGCTCGCGTAGTGGAGATCGGCCGACGCGAAGTCGCGAACCGCCCGCGCGGCCGTGGCAAGCGATTCCGAGACCGCAGCGTGCACGCGCATCCCGCTCTGCGCGACATTCCAGCGCGAGCGCAGCGCGAGCGCGTCGAGCCCGATGCGCGAGCCGATCGCTTGGGGCTCGGCCTTGGCCACGCGTCGGGCGAGGGCGGCGAGCCGCGCCGCCGAGTCGGTGCGGGCGAGCGATGCCCTGAGCCCCGCGACCAGCAGGGCGTTCCATTGATTCTCGTAGTCGGTGCGGCCGGCGACGAGCGTACGGGCCAGCGCGGAATCCGGGACGTCGAAGCGGGCGTAGGGCTGCGCCCTCAATTGCGACGGCGCGAGGAGGGGGAAGATCGCCAGCGTGACTGTGATGGGAATCCGGGGCCATCTCATCGCGCGACCTCCGTCGCGATCGTGCGCGGCCGCTCGCCCTGGCGCCGATGCGGGCCGACGCGATCGAGGCGGCGGATTATAGGCGACTCGGAGTCGATCCGCTCCAGAGCGGGTGCCCGTGTCCATTCCGGGACAGGATGGTGGGCACACGCCGAAGCGCGCCCCCCGGAGCCTGCGACACCCCCCGCTGTGTCGCCCGCGCGGCCCTTGGTAGAGTCCGGCGCCGCATGGAAAACGCACGGGTTTCCCACTACGAGCTGCGCCACCTGCTGGGGCGCGGCGGCATGGGCGAGGTCTACGAGGCCTTCGATCTCAAGGCGAAGCGCCCGGTGGCGTTGAAGTTCGTGGCGCCCGAGCTCGCAGCGGAGCCGGAGGCCTTTCGCCGCTTCGAGTCCGAGGCACTGAACGCGGCCGCCCTCAATCATCCGCACATCGCGACCCTCTACGAGTTCGAGCCCGAGGGCGAGCGCCCGTTCATCGCCATGGAGCTGGTCGCGGGGCCGAGCCTGCGGGACCGGATCACGGCGGGGCCGCTCGGGCTCCAGGAATCCCTGGAAGTGGCGCGCGACGTGGCGGCGGCGCTCGCCTACGCCCACCGGCGCGGCATCGTGCACCGCGACATCAAGCCCGAGAACCTGATGTTCGACGAGGAGGGCCGGATCAAGGTCATGGACTTCGGCCTGGCGCGCGCGCTCATGGCCTCCCGGCTGACCCTCACGGGCAGCAGCCTCGGCACACCCTCCTACATGTCGCCCGAGTCCGCGCAGCAGGGCTCGGCCGGAACCCCGTCCGACGTCTTCGCGCTCGGCCTCGTCCTTTCGGAGATGCTCACGGGCCAGCAGACGTTTCACGGCGACAGTCCGCTCGCGGTGATGTACGCGATCGTCAACGCCGCGCCGCCCCCGCTCCGGCAGTAAAAAAGGCCCGACGCTTCCGAGGCCCTGGAGGCGCTGGTGGCGCGGCTGCTCGCGAAGGACCCCGAGCGGCGTCCCGATGCCGCGGGCGCGGCGCGGGAGCTCGCTGCGCTCTCGGGGGCGAGGGTCTCGCAGCTCGACCTGGGCGCTTCGGATTCGGGGACGGCGCCGGCCACAGCATCCGGCGCTGAGGTCCCCGCCATGG
>VBOS01000347.1 GCA_005893185.1 Candidatus Eiseniibacteriota bacterium | reverse complement strand
CAGGCGGTACTGCGCAAGCCGCTGCGCTTCCTCGGCATGATCGGGAGCATTCCGAAGCAGCGGAAGTTCGCGCTGCGGCTGAAGGCCCGCGGATACGAGGACGATGAGATCGCGCGCCTCCACACGCCGCTCGGGCTCCCGATCGGCGGCTCGACGCCGGAGGAGATCGCGGTGAGCGTGCTCGCTCAGTTGATCGCGGTGCGCCGCGGTGTGAGAGTGGAAGCGGGGTGGGTGCCGCCGAGGCGACCGGCGGCGGAAGCGGGGGCGGCGGCGGAGACGGCGGGATCCGACGCGAGCGCGCAGAACGAACCGGAGGTCGCAAGATGATCGTGGGCGTGCTGCTCGCGGGTGGGGCTTCGAAGCGGATGGGTCGGCCCAAGGCCCTGGTGAAGACCGAGGCCGAGTCGTTCCTGGCGCGCGGCGTGCGGCGCCTGTGGACCGCGTGCGATTCGGTGGTGGTCGTGCTCGGCTCCGACGCGCGGGAGATCCGGGCCAAGGCCGAGCACGAGTTCGAGCGGCTGGTCTCGAGCGGCGGGCTGCACGAGGACCTGCGCCAGGCGCACGGGCACGGAGCGGCCGAGCTGGAGGTGCGCTTCGCGGTGAACCCGCGTTGGAAGCAGGGCATGTTCTCGTCGGTGCGCTGCGGCCTGGAAGGGGCGCTCGATCTCAAGCCCGCGGCCGCGATGCTGATGCCGGTGGATCACCCGGCGGTGCAGCCGATCACGGTGGCCAGCCTCGCCGGCGTCATGCTCCAGGCGCTCGCGGCCTGCCGCCCGGGCCGGGAGCGCGCGCAGTTCTCCTACGCGCTGGTCCCGCGCTTCCGCAACCAGCGCGGCCACCCGATCGCCCTCTCGCCTGCGCTCGCGCGCGCGGTGGTCCTGGACCGCGTCGCCGAGACCCTGAGCGATGCGATCCGTCGCAACGCGCGCATGGTGGGATATCTCGACGTCCACGACCGCGGCATCGTCGTGAACCGCAACACGGCCGACTAGTCGGACGGCGGCCGCTTCACGCCGACGCACCACAGCTCTAAGGCCCGCTCCTCGAGCGCGAGCGGGGTGAGGCGGCCACCGGCGCATGGCCCGTCGAGGCACTCGCCGGTTTCGGGCCGGTAGCGCGCTCCGTGGTGGCAGCAAACCAGCGCGTCGTACGCATCGTCGAAGAACCGCGCGTCGCCGAAGTCGAGCGGCAGCAGCTCATGGCGGCAGGTATTGAGGTATGCGTAGAGACCGCCGCGATAGCGAACGACGAAGGCGTCACGCTGTACACCTTCCACCGCCACGGAGAAACGCGCCCCCGCGCCCTCTTCGAGGCGGCGGACGTCGCTGACAACGCGCACAGGCGAGAACCCCGTCGCGTCCACGATCACCCTCCTGCGGATGAAAGGCATGAGTGCTGTGACGGCCCGCTCTGCTGCGGAGTCGCGGCGCCACGGGCCGCGAAGCCCCGCGCGGCCGCCGGAATCCCGCGCTCATCATACGAGGCTGGCCGCTTTGCTGCGTTCATGTCACAATCATGCGCATGGACTCCACCGCTCGCACGGGGAGCGGCCGCGATCGGGCTTTGATCGCGGTCTACGGGAGCAGCACGGTGCGGGAAGGCCAGCCGGCCTACCGCACAGCTTACGACCTGGGTCAGGCGCTTGCGCGCGCCGGGGCGGACGTGATGACCGGCGGTTACGGCGGCATCATGGAAGCCTGCTCGCGCGGCGCCGCCGAGGCCGGGGCCCACGTGGTGGGCGTGACGGTCGAGCTGTTCGAGAAGCGCGGGCCGGTCAACCGCTGGGTGAAGGAGCGGGTACACACGCCCGACATCTACGAGCGCCTGCGGCACATCGTGCACCGCGCCGATGGCTTCATCACCGTGCCCGGCAGCATCGGGACGCTCACCGAGCTGTTCCTCACCTGGACGCTGCTCTCGGTGAACGGACGCCCGCGCGCGCCGCTCGTGGTGCTCGGCGATCCCTGGACCCGCGTGCTCGATGCGCACCGCCATCCCGACCTCGTGCCGCAGCACCTGTTCGAATTCGTACGGAGCGAAGGTGAGCGAAGCCACGGTCGAGGCGAAGTCCGACCGGCTGGTCGAGTGGCGGTCGGAGTTCCCCACCGTCGAGTCCACGCTCTACTTCGTCTCGCACTCGCTCGGGGCCATGCCGCGCGGGGTCGAGGATGGGCTGCGCAGCTACGTCCAGACCTGGAAGACCCGTGGCATCCGCGCCTGGGACGAGGGCTGGTTCGCGCTTCCCACCCAGATCGGCGATCTCGTCGGCGGGATCTTCAACGCCGAGCCCGGGACGGTCTCGATGCACGAGAACGTGACGAGCGCGCAAGCCGTTGCGCTCTCGGCGGTCGATTTCAGGCCGCCGCGCAATCGCCTGGTGTGCACAGCCGAAGACTTTCCCTCCGTGCTCTATCTGTACGAGGGGCTCGCGCGCCGCGGGGCCGAGATCGTGCGCGTTCCCGCGCGCTCCGGCCGGCGCATCGAGGAAGCCGACGTGGTGGCTGCGATCGACGAGCGCACGGCGGTGGTCGCGGTCTCCCACGTCCTGTTCCGCAGCGCGCAGCTCCTCGACCTCGCGCCGATCGCGCGGCGCGCGCGCGAAGCGGGCGCGCTCACGCTCATCGACGCCTACCAGGCGGTCGGCACGGTGCCGGTGGACGTGCGGGCGCTGGGTGTCGACCTGCTCTCGGGCGGCTCGATCAAGTGGCTGTGCGGGGGACCGGGCGCCGGCTATCTCTATGTGAGCCCGCGGGTGCGCGAGCGGCTCGAGCCGGCGCTCACCGGCTGGATGGCGCACGAGCGCCCGTTCGATTTCGACTCCGGCCCGATGCGCAGGGACGGTCGCGCGCGCCGGTTCTGGACCGGCACGCCTGCGATCCCGGCGTTCGTCGCCGCGCGCAGCGGCTACGAGATCGTGGCGCGCATCGGGGCCGATGCGATCCGCGACAAGTCGCTGCGCCAGACCGGGCGAATGATCGCGCTCGCCGACGATTTCGGGCTCCGCGTCACATCGCCGCGCGAGCCCTCGCGGCGCGGCGGAACGGTCGTGCTCGATGTCCCGAACGCCGAGGCCGCGTGCACGGCGCTGCTCGCGAGCGACGTGCTGCTCGACCACCGCCCGGGCGTGGGGCTAAGGCTCGCCCCGCACTTCTACACCCGCGACGACGAGGTCGACCTGGTGATGGCGCGGGTGCGCGAAGCTGTGCAGCGCGCTGGAGCTTGAGGCAGCCTCAGCGGGGCGCTGGACGGCGGGCCGCCTCGAGCATCTCGCGCAGCCACTTCTGGCCGCTCTCCTCTTGCTTCCTCGATTCCGCGTACTTCTGCCGGATCACCAGCCTCACGCTCGCAGCATCGGCGATGAGAAAGACCGAAACCGCCAGGACCGGCAGACTTCGCATGATCACGTGCGTGGAATGCCTGGCCTTCTCCCACCACCAGGCCAGGAAGCCTGCGACGAGCATGCAGTAGCGATCGACGGGCTGTATAGGTAGCGCGTGCTGGTGCGGGTGATGAAGAACGTGACGGGCAGGAGGTTCAGCACCATCCACAACACCGCGAACTTGGCCCAGCGCGGCGCGCGCGTCATGAGGAGCACGGTCCAGCCCAGCGGCATGATCACCGCGAGCACGGTCTGCCCGAGCTGGAGCGGGGCGCGCCAGGCGGCGGGCAGGGAGACCATGTAACTGGTTGCGTTGAGGGGCACGACCATGCGCGCGAGGTACTCGGCCAGGTTTGCGAACATGTGCGGGCCCAGGAAGTACTCGCGCCCGATCACCTCCGAGCCCCGACGCACGACGCCGAATTGAAATGTCAGGTAGACCGCGAACAGGAACGCGAAAGGGGCGAGGGGACGGAGCGTACGGGGTTGCAGCAGGCTCCTCGCGTCGACTCCTCTGGCCCACGCGGTCAGCGCCAGCAGCGGGAGCAGGGCGACCGCCGTCCCCTTGCTGAGGAGCGCCAGCGTGAAGCACATGAGCGCAAGGGCGTAGTCACGGCTGCGTCCACTCTCCACGAAGGAGCCATACGTGATGACGCTCCCCAGCATGAACAGGTCGGCGAGCGGGCCGGTACGGCCGCTGATCCAAGCGATCGCGTCGCCGTAGCTGCCGTAGGTGCCGGCAAAGAGCGCGCCGGCGATCCATGCGAGGTTCCGACTGCCCGTGAACTCGCGCGTCATGCGCATCACCAGCGCCACGTTCGCCAGGTGCAGGATCAGGTTCACGACGTAATAGCCGGCCGGATTCAGCCCGGAGAGGGCGAGGTTCAGCAGGAACAGCAGGCTCACGAGGGGCCGGAAATCCCGGTGGGGCAGACCGAGCAGGAGCTCCGGATGGCGCGGGGTGGCGATGGCATTTGCGATCAGTGTGAAGTCGTCGAGGATGAAGCCATTGCGGAACATGGGGACAAAGACCACCGCCCCGTACGCCAGCACCAGCAGTGGAATCCAGTCTCGAGC
>VBOS01000349.1 GCA_005893185.1 Candidatus Eiseniibacteriota bacterium | reverse complement strand
CGACTACCGCTCGGGGAGCGCCCGCTACATCTACTCCCAGCACCTGGACTCCAGCGGCTTCCCGACCTGGACCACGGACGGGCTCGTGCCGGTGCTGATCTCGCTGGTGAGCGCGACCGCCGTGCCCGGCCGGGCGCGGATCGAGTGGTCGGTCGCCGCCGGCGAGGAGGTCACCGTGTACCGCAACGCGGGTGAGGCCGGTTGGAGCGCGATGGGGCAGAAAGTGGCGGACGCCTCCGGTCGCGTGACGATCGAGGACGGCGACGTGGTCGCCCGTGGGCACTACGGGTACCGGCTCGGGTTGCGGCAGGGGGATGCCGAGGCCTTCGGCGGCGAAACCTGGATCGACGTTCCGGCGACCGCCGCGTTCGCGCTCCGGGCGCCCCGACCCAACCCGGTCGTGGGATCGATGCGCGTCTCCTTCTCGCTGGCCACCGGGGAGCGGGCGAGCCTCGAGCTGCTCGACGTCACCGGGCGCGTCGTGATGACGCGCGACCTCGCGGGGTTCGAACCCGGCGACCACCTGCTGACCCTGGAGCGCGGCCTGCCGGAGCCCGGGGTGTAATTCCTCCGGCTGACCCAGGGCCGCCACACCGAAGTGAAGCGCACGGTGGTCATGGATTAGGAGGTCCAGCCGGCCGTCGGGAGCACGGAGACCGCTTCGCGGCACGCTCGGCTCCGTCTCCCGCTCCGCCTGGTTGCATCCAGGCGCGACTCAGTTCGCTTTAGGGACGTGGACGAAACATGACGAATCGGTGTGAAGCGCAACGAAGACATGCGCTTCGGCCCGGCCCTATCCCCTGCATCGTCGTTGTTCGTAGAGGTTCGTGGCGGTTCGCTCGGCTACAGTTGGTCTACATCGGGACCGGCGGATACTCGCTCACTTCGAGCGGCTCGGAGTGGACGCCCGGGCCGGACCGGTGGCACCACTCCGCCGCCGGGCGAGTGCCGCTGCCATCAGCGCCCGAACGGAGGGGCGGTTGGCCTCGGCCAAGGAGCGGATTTTTACGTGACGCAGCCCTTTGCCGGTGCCTTCCAGCAGCCGTTCGGGGTCCGCCAGCACCGCCCCATGATAGAAGCCGAGATTGATGTACCCGCGCATGGGCATGATGTAGGCGTAGCCGTCGGTCATCTTCTTCGGCCCGATGCCATAGGTGGCGGCGTTGTCGCCGAGCCGCACAGTCTCAACCGTGCTCACGTCGACGGCCCGGATTATGGCCCGCAAGCGCCGCGCGATGGCGGCGAGGTCGGGCTCGACACCCGCGAGCAGCTCGTCGAAGGTGCCTTGCGCCGCCTTTGGTAGATCGGCCATTGGATTACCTTCACTTCGGTTGACTTGCCGGCGCAGGCTGGAGACCCTGCGCTACTGATTCCCGCCAGCGAAACGTAGTTCTAGGTGCGCCGATCCGCGAGGTACGCCTTCACCACCGCGTGGGGACTCGCGTGGTAGAGCCTGGCCATATCCGCGAGCAGCAACCTGGGCGCCGGCGCGGTGCCGCCCTCGATGGCGCTCAGATCGTCTTCCGCGATGTCGAGGTTCTCGGCGGCCACTAGGGTCGAGAGATGCGCATCGACACGCAGCTTCGCGAGCGCATTCCCGGGCGGGCGTGTCTTGCTCGTGTCGGGCACTAGTACACCACGCCCACTCCGCCGCCGTGCTTGCGCACGACGGTGTCGTGGCGAACGCTGTTGCCGACCAAGCACTCCATGCGGCTGACGATGCTAGGGGTGCGGGGCGATCCGGTCAATGATCGACGGGCATCGCGCGCTTGCACGTCGCTCGAGCACGGGAAAGATCGACTGCGTTCAGCCCTACGTTGTGCCCGATCATGGGAGGTCCGCTGCACATCTACGTCGACGCCGATGCCTGCCCCGTCAAGAACGAGATCTATCGGGTCGCAGAGCGCTACGATCTGCCGGTGACGCTCGTGTCCGGAAGCTCGATGTGGATCCCGAGCGCGCCCAATTTCTCACTCGAGGTCGTGGACCAGGGCTTCGACGCCGCGGACGATTGGATCGTCACGCACGTGGGACGCGACGACATCGTGATCACGGCCGACATCCCCCTCGCGGCGCGCTGCCTCGAACGCGGCGCGTACGCGCTCGGCCCGACGGGACGACGGTTCACGGAGTCCAACATCGGCGATGCGATGGCGACCCGTAATTTGCTGTCCGAGCTACGCGGCGCCGGGCTGGATTCGAGCGGGCCGCCGCTGTTCGACGCACGGGATCGTTCGCGCTTCCTCCAGGCGTTGGACCAGGCGGTTCACGCGCTGCGGCGCGCGAAGGATCGCGGCGACGGATGATCAGTGGGGCCCATGCGGGCCCGCGACTCCCTCCGCCCCGGCGGCGATCACACGGCCCTCGCGCAGGCGAACGTGATGCATGACGATGCCGAGCTCGCTCTCGAAGCGGGGAACCAGCCGCAGCTCGTCCGCGGTCATCAGCGTCGTCGCCCACCCCTTGGCCCCCGCGCGCGCGGTGCGGCCCACGCGATGCAGATACGCCTTGCTCTGCGTCGGCACGTCGAAGTTGACGATGTTCGCGACGCCCGCGATGTCGAGCCCGCGCGCGGCCACATCGGACGTGATGAGCACGGGCACTCGGCCACTGCGAATGTCCTCCATTGCCTGCTTGCGATCCCGCTTGTCCGCGGCGGCATGAAGATTCGCCACCGGGATCTGATGATGGGCGAGTTTCGCCGCCACCATCTCGGCCGTTTCGTTGCGGTGGACGAAGACCATCGCGCGCCCCGGGGGCAGCGCGTGCAGTAGTTTGCGCAGGACGTCCGGCTTGTCGCGCTCCTCGCACACCAGGTAGCAATGTTCGATGTTCTCGTTCACCGGGCCCGCCGCCGTCCGCAGCATGATCACGTCGGGCGCGAGCGTCGCGATCGCTTCCGCGCTCTCCGGTTGCTCGGTCGCCGACGCGAAGACCAGCTGCTGCCCCGCCGGCATGGCCCGGATGATCGCGCGCACGTCGGGGAGGCTCTCGTCGAGGAGCAACCGGTCCGCCTCGTCGATGACGACGCAGCCGATCGCGGGCGTCTTCAGCTTGCGCATCGCGATCAACTCACGAATGCGCCCCGGCGAGCCGACCACGACGTGCGGCTTCTTCTTCAGCTTGTCGATCTGGCGCTCCGTCGACGTGCCGCCGATGAGCAGCAGCGTGCGGACCGGCCAACCGGCATTCTGCGCGAGGTCGGTGCACTGGCGCTGAATCTGGATCGCCAGCTCGTGGGTCGGCGCGATCACCACAACCTGCGTCGCCTCGCGCTGCACATCGAGGCGGCTGAAGATCGGCAACAGGTAGGCCAGCGTCTTGCCCGTGCCGGTCTCGGAGTTCAGATAGGCGTCGCGGCCCCCGAGCAACACCGGCAGTGCCGCGATTTGAATGGCCGTGGGCTCGGTGATGCGTTGCTTGGATAGGGCGGCGACGAGCTCGGGACGCACGCCGATTTCGGCGAAGGTCATGATCATGCCTAAGATGAGTGACGCAGTGGCCCGTTCCATGACGGGTCGCCATGCTCCCACGTTGCGAACGGAAGCGAAAGGCACGCGCAGTCATGAACAAGACGTTCCCGGCGCCTCGGTGGCACGTCTACATCGTCCGCACCCGTGACGGCACGCTGTACACGGGGATCACAATCGATGTCGAGCGTCGTCTCGCCGAGCATCGCGCGGACGGGGGTCGAGGCGCGCGCTACTTGCGAGGCCGCCAGCCGCTCGAAATC
>VBOS01000348.1 GCA_005893185.1 Candidatus Eiseniibacteriota bacterium | reverse complement strand
GTGCAGGTGCAGGTGCGCGCGCGCCGCGTCACGCGTCCCTCGGGTGAGGTTCTGTTCGTCGGCACGGTGCGGCCGGTCGCCAACATCGGCCCGCAGGCGGTGCTCGCCGGATCGGCCAGTCAGCAGGTGAAGGAGCTGGCCGCGCAGCTCGAGGCCGCCCAGGCCACCGCCAAGCAGAAGACCGACTTCCTCGCGATGATGAGCCACGAGATCCGCACGCCCATGAACGGCGTGATGGGCATGACGCATATGCTGCTCGAGACCGGGCTCGACGACCACCAGCGGCACCTGATCGAAGTGATCCAGAGCTCGGCGCGCACGCTGATCACGCTGATCAGCGAGACCCTCGACTTCTCGCGCCTCGAGGCCGGCAGGCTGCCGCTCGAGAACATCGAGTTCGACCTGCGCGTCGCCGTCGAGCAGGTGGTCGAGCTGATGAAGCCGCTCACCCTCGACAAGGCGCTCACCTTCGGCTCCAGCATCCATCACGAGGTGCCGTCGCGCCTCAAGGGCGATCCCAGCCGGCTGCGTCAGGTGCTGATGAACTTTGTCGGCAACGCCGTCAAGTTCACCGAGCAGGGCGAGATCACGGTCGGGATCAAGCGGCTCAAGGAGGACGACGATCGCGTGCGGCTGCGCTTTTCCGTCACCGACACCGGGATCGGGATGACGCCCGAGCAGGCGGACAAGATCTTCGAGCCCTACGTGCAGGCCGACGCCTCGACCGCGCGGCGCTTCGGCGGGAGCGGGCTCGGGCTCGCGATCTCGCAGGAGCTGGTGCAGCTCATGGGCGGCGTGGTGGGAGTGCGAAGCGAGCCCTTGAAGGGCAGCACGTTCTGGTTCGACCTGGCGTTCGAGAAGGGGCCGATGGCGGCCGCCGCGCCGCGCGAGCCCGACGTGCAGCTGCGCGGCGTGCGGGTGCTGGTCGTGGATCCCTCCTCCGCCGCGCGCGCGGCGGTGGTCCAGATGCTGGCGGCCTGGGGATGCATCGCGGAGGAAGCCGAGCACTGCGAGGACGCGCTCAGCCGCATGCGCGACGCCGCCGGGCGCGGCGAGCCCTACGACGTGGCCCTCATCGAGGTCGAGCAACCCGGCATGGACGGCGAGCAGTTCGGCTGGACCGTGCGCTCGGATGAGAGCCTCGCCCGCACGCTCACCATGCTCATGACCGCGGTCGGGCGGCGCGGGGATGCGGCACGCGCCAAGGGCCTCGGGTTCTCGGCCTACCTCGTGAAGCCGGTCGAGTGGGGCGAGCTGTACGCCGCGCTGGTCGAGGTCGTGGGGAACGCGAAGGCCGGAGCCGGGGCCGCCGCGCGGCTCGTGACCCGTCATACGCT
>VBOS01000033.1 GCA_005893185.1 Candidatus Eiseniibacteriota bacterium | reverse complement strand
TCGCCCGCGACGTACTCCTGCGCGAGCACATCTTCGAGGGATGCAGCGCGCGCCGCCGCGAACGCAGCAGCCACTCCGGCCTCGTCGCGGGCATAGCGCACGGTCTTCACGCCCTCCTCGCGCGCCGATTTGAGCACCAGCGGCGCGCCCAACTCGCGCCACGCGGCCCGCGCATCTTCCAGGCTCGTGACCCGGCGCTCGCGCGGCACGCGCAGCCCGAGACGGCGCGCCAGCTCGGCGGTGCGCCGCTTGTCGTTCGCGACCGCCAGCGACTCGCATGGCGGCAGCGCGAGGCGCACGCCGGCGGAGAATCGACCGCGCAGCCGGTCGGCGGCCGCGACCGCGCCGTTTCCCACCGGTAGCAGGCTCACCGGCGCCAGGGACTCCGCGATCTCGATGAGCCGCGCGTCGTAGCCCGAAGCACCCGAGGCCGGCGCCCGGTGCCAGCGTTTCACGGCGCGCGAGTGGACGGCGGGCGCGGCGGTGGTGCGGGCAATCAGGTGCACTTCGTGCCCGCGCCGCGCCCGAGCGTGTGCTTGAACTCCCCGTCGGTCACGAGCACCCGTCCCGGCGCGGGGTTGGCGGAGGATGGGACCATACGCCGCAGTCTACACTCTCGGCGCGGGCGTCCGCCGGGGGCGGCTCGCCCGCAAGGCGGCGACGGCGCGCGGTTCAGGCCGCGGCCGGCTTGTGAAGCGGAGTACCCATTCTCCACTGCTCGAAGCGACTCAGCGATTCAGGCCCGATCGTGATCTTGAGGCGCGTCCCGCCTACGCTGAGTTCGCCGTGCAGCGCGCCGCCATGCTGCTCGTTGGCGCGCGGTGCCAGCGCGACGGTCGCGGGAGTCCCGACCAGGAACTCGGAGGTCGCGACTGCGACGAACACAGCTTGGTCGGCGGCGAGCCGTGCCTTCCACGCGCGGCGCGCGACTCCGGCCGTGAACTCGATGACGTCGGCCGAGCCCTTGGCCGCCGCCTTGCGGATCGTGGAGACCGTCTCTTCGAGCTCGCGAACTGCTTGAGGTTTCCGAGGCGGCGAACGCTCCAGGCGATCTGGAGCGCGCCGAGGATGGCGCGGCCCGCAGATGGCGGCAGGCCGTCCATCAGGGCGAGGACGGCGCCAACCAGGTTGTAGGCGCCCACCAGCAGCACGGTGACGGCGTCGACGACGATGCCGGTCGGCCGCGGTGCCATGAAGTTCCAGCCACCGGTGCTCATCAGCGCGACGCCGAGGACGGTGAGCACCCAGTCCACCGGCAACCACAGGCATCCGGCCATGATCGAGATCACGCCGAAGAGCACGCTCCAGGTCCCGGTCAGCCGGAGCGTCCGGCGCGCAGCTCGGTAGTCGGCGACCCTCTGGAGCTTCGATGTGGGAACGGACCGATCCATGCCGGCCTCCTCTCGCGTACGCGTTTTCGGCCGGAATCGGGGTGTTCTGAAGCGCTCACGGCGCTCGAGGGCGGCAGGTCGGCGGCGGACTCAGACGGCGGTGAGCCGCCGCGCCAGCGCTGTGAGCGGGACGCGCGCCCGCCCCGGATCCACCCAACGCAGGCGGGCGCTGGGCGAAACCGGCGTGACGGGCTCGCCGCGCCACAGGGCCACTGTGATCTGGCTGTGCGTGATCACGTGCCGCACGCTGCGCCCGCTGGGCTTAAGCCGCGCGCGCACGCCGATGCGCGCGAGCGCTGCTTCGAGCTGGGCGCGCACCGAGGCTCCCCGCCCCAAGTCCACGCCCGGCGGCTCCCACAGCCCCTCGAGCAGCGGGCCTTCGCGCCGCGCCATCAGCAAGCGGCCATCGCGCGCGATCAGCGCCACCGCGCGGCGCACTTCGACCGGTGCGCGTCGGGCGACCACCGGCGGAAAGGCGCTCACCCTGCCCATGGCGCGCGCCCGACACAGCGCGCGGACCGGACACGCCGTGCAGCGCGGCGCGCGCGGGACACAGACCGTGGCGCCCAGCTCCATGAGCGCCTGATTCCAGTCGCGCGCCCCGCGCTCCGGGACCAGCGCTTCGGCCAGCGTCCAGAGCCGGCGTGCGCCGCGCGGGTCGCGCACCGCCGCCCGCAGCGCGAACAGGCGCGAGAGGACGCGCGCAACGTTGCCGTCAAGCACGGCGAGCGGGCGGTCGAAAGCAAGGGAGAGGACAGCCCCCATCGTGTAGCGCCCCACGCCCGCCAGGGCCCGGAACGCAGCAGGGTCACGGGGCACGCGCCCCGCATGGTCGCGGACGACGACGCGTGCCGCATCGTGCAGGTGGCGCGCGCGGCGGTAGTAGCCGAGGCCCGACCAGGCCGCCAGCACGTCTTGGGAACGGGCGCGGGCCAGGGAATCGAGCGTGGGGAAACGTGCCAGAAAGGCCTTATAATAATCGCGGGTCGTGGCGACCCGCGTCTGCTGCAGCATCGTCTCCGAGACCCAGATCCGGTAGGGATCGCGGGTTCCGCGCCACGGCAGCGGCCGCGCGTTGCGCCGGTACCAGGCGATCAGACGGCGCCGCAGCGCAGCCGGCGCGGGATGCAACGCCGCGCGAGCGCGCCGCGCCACGGACGACGGGTCCGATGTTGAATGGGTTCCGGCCGCGGACAGCGAGGGAAGGACATCGCGCATCATGACGGCTCCCGAGAACATCCGAGCAGACTTCGTGCAGATGGTGAGTCGTCCCGACGAGGCGCTCGAGCTGGCCCGCGTAGCGCTCCTGGTCGCCGCGGAATCCGATCTCGATGTGGACATCGACGGCGAGCTACGGCAGCTGGAGGGCTGGGCCGATGAGCTGAAAGGCCGGATCACGCCCGACCTCAACAACCTCCAAAAGCTCGCCCGGCTCCGCAGCTTCGTGTTCGACGACCTGGGATTTCGCGGCGACCGCAGAGACTACTACAGCCCGAGCAATTCCCTGCTGCACCAGGTCATGAAGCGCAGGCGCGGCATTCCGCTCACGCTCTCGATCGTGTTCATGGAGCTGGGCTGGCGGATCGGTATCCCCTTCGAGGGCGTGGCGTTTCCCGGGCACTTCCTGGTGCGGTTGCCGGGCGAGCCGCGCGATCTCCTGCTCGACCCCTACAAGCGCGGCATGATGGTGCACGAGGAGGACTGCCGGCAGATGTTGCTCGAGTCGACCGGCGGCCGGCTCAGCTACGACCCGGCGCTCACGGCATCGGTGGGCAAGCGCGACGTGGTCGCGCGCCTGCTCCACAATCTGAAGGGCGCCTACCTGCGCGCGGGCGACGACGCCCAGGCGCTCGCCGCCGTCGAGCGGCTGCTGGTGCTGGCGCCCGATGATCGGGAAGAGATTCGCGACCCTGAGTCCGCCGACCGCGAGACCATCGAAGGCCACGTCAGGACGCTGCGCCAGCTGCTTTCGAGCTTGAACTAGCGCGGACGCTACGCTGCTTTGCGCTCCGCGCGCAGCACGGCGTCGAGGGCGGCCCGGGCCCGGTCGCGCCGCGCGATCCGGCGGGCCGCGACCGCCGTGACGATCAGAGTGTGCAGGATGTCCTCCCCCACCCGCTCCGGCTGCTGCGCCGCCACCTCGCGCGCGATCGCCAGCAGGCCGCGCATCGCGCCCTCGAGGTTCGTCGGGTCGCCCGAGTAGCTCCCCTGCATGTAGGGCACCATGCGCGCGTCGAAAGCGGCGGAGAGCGCCCGCAGATCACGAACCGAGACGTTGGTCGTGATGCGAATCGTGACCGGCACGAGCAGGCGAAGCAGAACCGAGATGACGAGGACAACGAGGAGAGGAACGAGAAGGTTCATGGCGGGCCCTCACTGAGTCCGGGCCCGGGTATCGGCCGGCCGGCGCTCCGGCTGGAGGGGCCTCGGGTCTCGCCCGATGAATCCGTCATCCCTTGGGCGTGAAGACCGCGGAGCTCGAATCCTTGAGGTTGGGGGTCTTCTGCTGGCTGCCGGTCCACGCGCACGTCATGACGGCGCCGCAGCGCGGGCACTCCATCCGCGCGGCGCCGCCTTCAGCGGCTGTGCGCATCCAGCGGTCGATCTTGGTCTGGCAGCCCGGCGTGTAGCAGAGGTAGACGCAGAGTGGCATCGTCGAAGCTCCGTGGTTCCGGCGCACGCCTGTCGGCGCGCGTAAAGCTCGGGCGGCGCAGTCCGGCGTCACGCATCATAGCGGATCGCGCCGGACTTCGCCCCCGCTGTGCTATCCTCACGCGGTCTTCCATCGCATCCTGATGCGCAGCGCCGAGAGTCCTCGCTTCACCTCCGCCTGCGGCCCCAGGGAGCACGACCTTGGTTTCGAGGCGGATCCTCACTCTCGTCGCGGGCGCGGCGCTCCTGGCCGCGCTCGCAGGCTGCGCGCGGAAGGGCGGCAACGCCGCCTCGCCGAACCCGGCTCCTGCGCAACCTTTCAAGATCGGAATCATGACGGGCACGGCATCCCTGGCGGGCGCGGATTTCCGCGCCGGCGAGCAGGTGGAGCGCCGGTATCCCGGGCGCGTCATGCACGTCACCTATCCCGACGACTTCGCGAGCGAGCTCGAGACCGTGATCGCTCAGCTCGCCGGGCTCGCCGCCGATCCCCGGGTCCGCGTGATCGTCGTGGGCCAGGCGATCCCGGGATCGGCGGCGGCGGCGCGCAAGATCCGTGAGACGCGTCCAGACGTGCGAGTGGGCTTCATCGCCCCACACGAGGATCCGGACACCGTGGGTGCGGCCTGCGACATCGCGTTGCGGCCGGATGAGACCGCGCGCGCAGCCGCCGTGGTCGATATGGCGGAGCGGATGGGCGCCCGGAATCTCGTCCACTACTCGTTCTCGCGTCACATGGCGGGGCAGATCATGCCGGAGCGGCGCAACTCGATGGCCGGCGAGTGCGAGAAGCGCGGGATCGCGTTCCATTTCGCGACCGCGCCCGATCCGGCGGGAGCCGGCGGGCTGGCCGCGGCGCAGGAGTTCATCCTCGATGACGTCCCGCGCCAGCTCGCGACGCTCGGTCCCGCGACGGCCTTCTTCGGCACGAGCGACAGTCTGGAGGAGGCGATGATCGGCGCGATCCTGAAGGCCCACGCGGGCTACTTCGTGGAGCAGGACGCGCCGGCGCCCACGTTGGGCTATCCCGCGGCGCTCGGCCTCAAGATCCCGCCCGACAAAGTGGACGACCAGGCCTGGCTCCACGAGGAGTGCCGGCGCCTGATCGCCGAGCGCGGAATGGGCGGGCACTTCGGCGCGTGGGCCCAGCCGCTCGACATGGTGGCGATCCGCGCGCTCACCCATCTCCTCCTGGACGCTGCGGACGAGAAGGCGGACTTCCGCGATTCCGTGACCGTGGAAAGGTATCTGAACGCCGAGGCGGGCGGGCCGGTCCAGATCCGCCGCTCCGACCGGCACGGCAATCAGTGGCTCGTGCTGCTCGATCACGTGACGTACTGACGCGCGAGGGGTCGGTGCTCGCGAACCCTGGCGCAGCCCGCCCCGCCGCGCAGGTGTCACCTGAGGAGCGGAATCCGGACCACTCTTTCCCCCACGCCCGAGGTCAATCTCGCAAAATAGACTCCATTCCTAGCAATGTTGCCTCTTTCGTCGTGACCATCCCAGCAAAAGACCGTCCTACCGACAGGAATCTCTCCGCGGGCAAGATTCTTCACCCTGCGGCCGAGCAGGTCGTAAACCACGAGACCAGCCTTCATTTGCGCCGGGAGCTCGACAGTGAGGGACGCCCTCCCAGCACCAGGCCTAAGCTCGGTCAGGCTAAGACCCAGTCGGCGCTCGTCGCGGTGCGCCGCGTCCTCAACGGCCGTTACACCGGGGCTAAGTCCGAACGCGTCCGGAGAGCTAACTCCCGGCGTCCACTGCAGCCGGCGAATCCATATTCCGTTGCTGTCGGGGTTTACGACCGTCCCGCACGGATCCACGACGGCCGCGTTGAACCCGGCGAGGTATTCCCACCTGAACACCTTCAGATACTCTGACCCGTTCCAGAACTGGACCCGGGGATCGTGGTTCGTTAGGTGCTCATACAAGCGGTGGTTGATCAGATCCCAGTGAGCGTTGCTGTACCTCTCCGTCGTATCCATCGGACTCGATGCACTCCGGTCGGCCATGACGGCGAAGTCCGACGTGAAGAACACCCACCATGACGTGGTGTTGTTGGAGTTCAGATGGGCGAACATGTGCGGCGACTCGGCCTTGAGGCTGTAGTTGTTGTGGCGGTCGACCATATACAGGGGACCGATGTCAGTCCAAGAGGTCAGGGAATACGGTGCCGAGCGCGCCACGCCCACCGTTTCCCAAGTGGAATCGGCCGCGACATTGGCAGTGTAGTACATGAGCCACCGCCTCGGATCAGTCGGATCTTGCGTCACAAACGGATCGCGACACTGCTGCGGGTGTGTCTGGAGCGCCCAGTGGTTGCTCGTAGATTCGACCGTGAACACCTGCGTTCGAGCAGAAGACCAGACGATCGGATTGGTATTGATGTTCTGCGTCGTTACGAATCCTATGCTCTGATCATCATTTGCATTGACACCGGTATAGAACATGAAATACGTATTCCCATTCTGGACGATTGTCGGCGCCCAGACGTGTTGGCTATCCCACCCGCTCGCCGACACAGCGAACGACGTGTCCTGGCTGGACCACAAAGACAGGTCCCCCGACACGTGAGTGAACTTCCTCGCGTTCTGGTCGGCTTGGGGGCCGCAAACGCTCAGCTTCGTGTTATGCCGGGTGTAGAAGAGGTGGAAGTGCCCGAGGCCGCCGTAGAAGAAGGCAAAGTCCTTGGGCCGGATGTAGCCGCTTGCATCGATATAGGACGGGAACGGGGGTGGTCCATACGGAGGTAGCAGCGCGTCAGGGGCCAGCGGGGCAGAGACGGAACTGCCGGAAACGCTCGACACCTGAATCACAGCGCTGGGTAGCGGCGCCGCGATGGTAGCCGTTGCCAGCAGAGTGGTTTCGGTCTGCTGCACGATCAGCAGCGGGGCTTGCCAGGCGCCTCCAGGAGAACCAACTGTGACTGCGGTCAACCGTGAGAGCCCAACGCCGGTTGCGGCGGCAAGGTATTGATCCCCTTGATGGGTGCGCGATGCGGAGAGGATCGCGGGTCCGTAGTCGCCGTCGATGCCTCCGTTCAGCTTGACCTCATTCGACTCGATAACCTGCGTGGTGTCGGCGGGATTCAGCGCTACCACCCTGAGCCTGCCCTTGCTGCCACCGACCAGGTCGACGAGAAAGTATGCCGTGGAGGCCAGGGAGCTGCCTGCTGAGCAGAAATAGGCCGTGACCTGATTGGCCGTGCTGTCCGCGGGCGTGGACGGCGGTGCGATCGAGTCCACCTTGGCAGTGTCCGCCAGGCAGGCCAGCGTCGGGTCGAGGGCTGAGAACTGGATGCCGGAGGAATCGGCGACCCATTGCAGGCGCCATGAGCCCGGCAACGTGACCTCGGCCGAATCCGCCTGCACTACGAGCCTGCAGAGCGTGTCCGACGCGAAGCTCAAGTCTGTCGCGCCGGAGGACCACTTCAATTGGATTGCGTGCGCGGTCCCCGGGAGTAGTGGAACGAGAACGACCAGAAGAGCGAACGTGCGTGTCCAACGAGCAACGTGCTGGGCCGAGACCCGTGCCGGCTGGCGGCTCATGAATGCACCTCCCCAAGTGCAGATTCGCGGGTAAGTTCACCGCGATTCCCCTCGGCCGATGACCGTGGCGGGTCGCAACCGGCAGCAAAGCTAAGCGACCGTCTCGGCGAAGGTCAATACAATTCGGCTCCACGATCCGGATGTGCGATCTCATCCTGTGACCAAGTCCCCGGGGGGCTTCCACCTCCCAGTCAGTGCGCACGATGGGCATACACGGGAAAAGGGGGCGCCGTGCCGTGCGCCCCCTTCGAACTGCGGGCGGGAGCGCAGGGCTCTAGCGGGAGACGGGAGCTGCGCCCGCTCGCCGCGCAGCGATCGCGAGCGCACCCAGACCGAACACGGTGGCGATGGCCGTGACGAACAGTCCCAGAATCGGCACGCGCGCGACGAGCGTGAGAATGGCGAGCCCCGCCAGCAGCGCCCACCAGAGCCGAACCTCCCGCCCCGGTCGCTGCAGGATGCGCTGGCCCAGGAACGCGCCGGTCACCGCCATGCCCAGCGCGAGCGAGAGTCCGAACAGCACCAGCGCGCTCGTCCCCAGCCACCATCCACCGAGCACGAGACCCAGGAGTCCGATCGTGATCGCGGCAAGCGGGATCCCGACCACGAGCAGGATGCCGACGCCGATGCTCGCGCCGGGCGAGCCACCGAGGGCCTCGAAGACTCGGCGCGTGAAGACCGGGAACGGCAGCACCAGGAGCAGGCCGACCGCGAGCAGGCCCACGAGCAGCCGCTCCCACCGCAGGAAGAACATCATCGCGCGACCGACCACGCCGAGTCGCGGATGCCCGGAAGGCACGCGCTGCTCGATCCTTCCGCTGACCATGGCGCCGGGCGAGCGCACCACGCTGCGCTCGCTGGTGTACGTGAAATCGCCTGCGATGCGCGCGCCGTCCATGAGCCGGGCGCGCTCGGCACGGGCCCTCACGTTGCCGCCCACGCGCCCGGCGAACGCGAGCGTTCCGCCGCCCGCCAGCACGTTGCGCTCGACGTCGCCGTCGAGATCCAGCTCGCCCCCGCCCGCGAGCAGGTCGCGCCCCACGCGCGCGCCGGGCGCGAGCGCAAAGCGCCCGCAGCCCACGACCGCGTCCTCTCCCACCGCGCCTGAGACCCGAACCTCCCCGCCGACGCAGCGCACCGTGTGCCGCACCGACCCCTCGATGGAGGTCGAGCGCACCACCCCGTCGATGTTCAACTTGCCGCCGCAGACGTAGAGGTCGTCGCGCAGCGTGTCTCCGGCGGGGATCGTCACGTTGCCGCCCGAGCGGAATTCGGCGGCGCGCGCCGGGGTGGAATGCGGGAGGATCGCGAGCGCGGCCATGGCGACCGCGACCCGCCATGCGTGAAGCTTCGTACCGACTCTCATGGGGGCCTCTCTGCGCGAGCAGTCGCGCGTTCCGGGGCGCTCGCCGCCCCCCGCCACAGGGTGCGGGGCTAGGGCCCCGGCGCGGGCGGGCGGCATACGCCACCGTGGGAGCCTACGGAGCCGGCGGGCTCCGGGTTGCATCAAGCGCGGAGGCACCATCAGGGCTCGACCGCGAACAGCCGCCGAGCCGCGGTCAGACCGCACGTTTGGTACCGGTCGTAGGCGCGGGCTGCGGCCTCCCGAACGTCGTCCGAGGTCCCGCCGGCGAACCTACAGGTTCGACCCCGGATCCTGGCCGTTCCCGAGCCGCGCGGGCACCGGGACGATTCCCTGGCTCTCATTGTCGCAAAGGGCGACGATCACGTGCGCGACCAGCGGAACGCCGGAGCCGGCGTCGGCTGCGATTCGCTGCCGCACGGCGCTGCCGCCGACCGCGCCGGCGCGTGAGACGGCGAAAGCGACGAGCGCCAGGTCGAGCGCGACCCGGCGGATACGGCTAACCGTCGCCGCCACGCGCCCACGCCATGGCGTAGCAGTCGAGCGTGGACGCGTCGAAGCAAACGAAGCTCACATCGTGGATCGCGGGAAGCGCAGCCAGCGAGCGCTCGACCTCGCCGAGCGCGATGCGGCACGCATCTTCGATCGGGAACCCGTAGGCGCCTGTGCTGATCGCCGGGAAGGCGATGGTCGCGATCGCGTGCCGCGCCGCGAGCGTGAGGCTGCTGCGATAGCAGCTCGCGAGTTGATCGCGCTCGCCGTGCCCGCCGCCCTTCCACACCGGGCCCACCGTGTGGATCACCCACTTGGCCGGGAGGCCGTGGCCGCCCGTGATCCGCGCCTCGCCTGTGGGGCAGCCGCCGAGCGCTCGACAGTCCTCGAGCAGACCCGGGCCCGCCGCGCGATGGATCGCCCCGTCCACGCCGCCGCCGCCGAGCAGCGTCGTGTTGGCGGCATTCACGATCGCGTCAACTGCGAGGCGGGTGATGTCGCCCTGCACGATCCTCATGCGATCCCGCGGGCTCACGTCCGGTCACTCCTTCCGACCGACGGCGTCATCTTAGTCCTCCACCGCCCGGCGAAGTAGGCTCCTCCGGGCGGGACCGGGACGCGATGAGTGATGGACGCCGCCCACGGGCATGCCCGGATGCCCGGCGGAGCCGCGCTTGAGCCGGCAGGGCGGGCGGCGTAAGCTCTGGCTCGCGATTCATGCGGAGACTCCCCACATGAGCGACGTGCCCAGCCTGATCGACACGCACGGCCGCGCCGTGCGCGATCTGCGCATCTCGGTCACCGACCGCTGCAACCTGCGCTGCGTCTACTGCATGCCCGCCGAGGGCATGCCGTGGCTGCCCAAGGGCGACCTCCTCACCTACGAAGAGATCGCGCGCTTCGCGGGCGTGTGCCTCACGCTCGGCGTCACCGGCATCCGGCTCACGGGCGGCGAGCCCACGGTGCGCGCCGATCTTCCGGTGCTGGTGCGGATGCTGGGAGCGCTCCGGCCGGGGCTCGACCTCTCGATGACGACCAACGGCCTGAAGCTGGTCGCCATGGCGGACGAGCTGCGCGCGGCGGGCCTCGCGCGCGTCAACGTGAGCCTCGACACGCTCGATCGCGAGCGCTTTCACCGGCTCGCGCGCCGCGACCGCCTGCACGATGTGCTGGCGGGGTTCGAGGCGGCGAAACGCGCGGGCTTCCGGCCGATCAAGATCAACGCCGTGCTGATGCGCGGCTTCAACGAGGACGAGGCGGTGCCGCTCGCGCGCTGGGCGCGCGAGCAGGGCTTCGAGCTGCGCTTCATCGAGTGGATGCCGCTCGACTTCTCGCACACCTGGTCGCGCGAGAAGCTGGTGCCGGCCGACGAGATCCTGGCGCGCATCGGCGACGTGTTCCCGATCCGCGTCGCCCATGGCGAGGATCCGAGCGCCCCGGCCACGCTTTATGAATATCTCGACGGCGGGGGCCGCGTCGGGGTGATCGCATCGGTGACGCGCCCCTTCTGCGGACATTGCGACCGCATCCGGCTCACCGCCGACGGGCAGATCCGCACCTGCCTGTTCTCGCTCAAGGAATACGACTTCCGCCGCCTGATGCGCGGCGGAGGGAGCGACGATGAGATCGCGGCGCTGTTGAAGGCGGCTGTGTGGCGCAAGGAGCCCGGCCACCTCATCAACAGTCCGTACTTCAAGCAGCCCGAGCGCGGAATGAGCGCGATCGGAGGCTAGAGAGACTGGCAACCCGGATTGGATACCAAGGGCGTGAGCGTTACAAACTCTCGCCCAGAGAGGTGCGAGAGCGGCTGAATCGGGCGGTCTCGAAAACTGCGCACACGCGAAATCACCTTAACGGCTGAGGACCCGTCCAAGGCATTGCGCCGCAACTGAAATCGAAGAGCCCGGCGACGTTGTCCGCTCGCGGGGCTCTTCGATTCTGCGGACATGGGCGGGCAGCGGCGGACAGGGAAGGGCGTGGAGTCGGTAGCAAATCGGTAGCAGGCCGCGTGGGAGCCTCACCGAAGAACAACAAACTTCTGCGTCGCGTGCCCGCTGCCCGTATCGAGGCGGCAGAAGTAGAACCCCTCTCGCCAGCCGGTTGGGCGCTAGCTGACGCTGTGGGGACCGGCAGCCAGCATGGAATGGTCGAGCGGCGTCGCGATGCGGCGCCCCTGTAGATCGTAGATGGTGAGATTCACCGGACCGTCCCTCGGAAGGACGAAGCGAATCGTCCCAGCGTCGTGCAAGGGGTTGGGCGCGACCGGTCCAAGGAACAGTGAGAACGAAGGTCTTGGCGCAGGCAGATCAGCTAGATCAATCGCCGCTATGCCGGAATGCGGCCACTCTCCGACGATGCCGAACGTCCCAGCCACGTATAACTTGCTCGGGGTGGCAGCGAGTCCAAACACATGACCGTTCGCCCCCGGGTTCCAGTCCTTGACCACGCCGGAATGGGCATCCACTGCAGCAAGGCAGGACCGGGAAGCACCACCGATGCTAAGGAACAGGCCACCAACATAAAGCGTGCTGTCTGTCGCAACGAGCGCGTCGACGTCAGAGTCTGGATTGGGCGTCCAATCCATCACCTGACCGGCGGCATCGATCGCGGCGAGGTTGTTCCGCGCTGCACCCGCGATCTGGTCAAAAGAGCCGCCTACGTAGACGATGCCATTCAGAACGGCGAGGGCAGAAACAACAAAATTCGTTGCCGGCGCCCACGAGGTGGGGCGCCCAGCGCCGGTGTCCACGGCCGCCAGCGTAAGCCGTGTCTGGCCGCCTACGGCGCTGAACCATCCCCCGATGTAGATCACCGAATCGGCGGGCACCACGGCATAGACCCGATCGTTGGCATTCGGGTTCCAGGCGGTGGCGAGTCCCGATGCCGTGTCGATAGCGGCCAAGCTGTTGCGGGGCTGACCGCCGGCACTGCTGAAGTATCCCCCGACGAGCACCGTGTTCTTCCAGAACGCCAGGCTGTTGACGACCCCGTTGGGTGACGGGTTCCACGCTGTTGCGAGTCCAGTGCCCGCATCCAGGGCAGCCAGATTGCGGCGGACCCGACCCCCGACTGTGGAGAACCCGCCGCCCACGTATACAGTCCGGCCGCTGACCAGAATCGAGCTGACGTAATCATCGGCGTGCGGATCCCACGAGGTCAGTGCACCGGTCGTGGCGTCAAACGCTGCGATATTGT
>VBOS01000346.1 GCA_005893185.1 Candidatus Eiseniibacteriota bacterium | reverse complement strand
AGGAGGCGCAGCTCGACCGCTGTGAGCGCGGGGACGCCCTTGTCGCGGAAGACGAAGCGCGCGAGGGTGGCTGAGGTTCCCCACAGGAACGCGGCGCCGAACACCAGCCACCGCCCGCGTGAGGCCTCGGCTGGGGATGACGGTGCGGGGGCCGGCTCCGGCCGACCCCCGCGAATGAAATCAGCGTCGTGTTCCAATTCGGCGTGGATTCAGCCGGCGTTCGTCAGTCGTGAGCGGGCACGGATCAGCGGCCCGCCTGGCGCTCGTGGGCGGCGCCCAGCTCGACGCTCTCGAAGCCGGTGTCCAGCATGGTGCAGCGCCCACTGAAGAAGACCCCTGGCTCCATCGCCACGCTCACGGCCGCGACGTCGCCCTCGATGCGAGCGCCGGTCTTCATCTCGATGGTGGCGAGGGCGCGGATGTTCCCGTGGACGCGACCCTTCACGATCGCTTCCTTCACCTCGACATCCGCGCGCATGATCCCATGCTCGCCTACCTCGAGGCGGTCGCAGTTCAGGATGTCACCCTCAAACTCGCCGTCGATGCGGAGCGTCCCGGAGACCATGAGCGTGCCGCGCAGGGTCGAGCCGACGCCGATCACGGTGTTGGGTGCGGCGGGCTCGTCCGCGTCGTGACCACGAGGGCGGAATCTCATCATGGAGTTACATCACCCCCCAGGCTTCGAGCAGGCGCTCGAGATCGGGTTGTCCGTAGAACTCGAACTCCACCCTTCCAGTGCCGCGCCCGGTGGCGATCGTGACGCGCGTGCCGAACTTCTGCTGCAGCTTGGTCTCCCACTCGACCATCCAGCCCGGACGCGCGGCACGCGGGCGGCTGTGCTGGCGCCGCAGGCGGCGGCGTACGAAGGCCTCGGTGCGTCGCACCGAGAAACCCTTGGCATGTACGTAGCGCGCGGCCGCGAGCTGATCGCCAGGCGTCGGCATGGCGAGCAGCGCCCGACCGTGCCCAGCGGTCAAGGTTCCACGTGAAACCATCTCTCGTACTTCTGGCGGAAGCGTCAGCAGGCGAAGGGAGTTGGTGATCGAGACGCGTTGCTTTCCGACCCGCTCGGAGATCTGGTCGTGGGTAAGCCCGACCTTCTCGGAGAGCGCGTGGTAGGCGTTGGCCTCGTCCATCGGGTTCAGGTCTTCGCGCTGAATGTTCTCGATCAACGCCAGCTCCGTCATCTCGCGCTCGCCGACCTCGCGCAGGACGGCTGGGATCCGCTCGAGCCCGGCTAGGCGCGCCGCCCGCAGACGCCGCTCGCCGGCGACGAGCTGATAGTCACCGGCGCTCGTCCGGCGCACGAGGATCGGCTGCAGGATCCCGGTGGCCTTGATCGAGGCCGCCAGCTCTTGAATCGCATCATCGTCAAATCGCGAGCGAGGTTGGAATGGATTTGGCGCGATGTCGTCGACCGCGAGCTCGCGGACACCGGGTCCGGATGGCGCCCCATCGAGAACCGTGGCCGTGGGCGGAATCAGCGCTTCTAGACCTCTACCGAGGGCCTTCCTGTGCATGCTTCCAGAACCTCCCGCGCCAGCTCCCGATACCTCTCGGCGCCAGTGCTGTGTGGGTCGTATTGGATGATCGGCTTTCCGAACGACGGGGCCTCACTGAGCCGCACGCTGCGCGGAATGACGGTCTTGTAAACCCTGTCGGAAAAGAACTTGCGCGCCTCGTCGACGACCTGCTGCGAGAGGTTGAGGCGCACGTCGAACATGGTGAGCAAGACGCCCTCGATGCGCAGGGATGGATTGAGGTGATCCTGAACCAAGCGGATCGCGGAGATGAGCTGTGTCAGCCCCTCGAGCGCCAGGTACTCGCACTGGAGTGGGATGATGACGGAGTCCGCGGCGGTGAGCGCGTTGACGGTCAGCAAGCCGAGTGACGGCGGGCAGTCGATGAGGATGAAGTCGTACTCGTCGCGTAGCGGGGCGATGATGCCTCTGAGCCGCGTCTCCCTGGCCAGCATTCCCACCAGCTCGACCTCCGCCCCCGAGAGTCGCTGTCCGGAAGTCAGTATCCTCATCCCCTCCATGGGAGTTGGCACGATGGCCTGAGTGATGTCGGCCACGCCGATCAGCGCCTCGTAGACCCCCAGTCGCTGATCGTTTCCATTGA
>VBOS01000032.1:2347-5301 GCA_005893185.1 Candidatus Eiseniibacteriota bacterium | reverse complement strand
GCGCACGTGATGGCGCACCACACGGCGGCGGAGACGGCGCGCGCGCGAGTCTACTCGGCGGTGGCTGCGCTGGGCGGCCACGATTGGCGCTTCCGCAGTGACATCGCGGCGCCGCCTCCGCGCTCCGGCGCCCACGAGCCGGAGCCGCAGCGCTTAGGCAGCGCGGGCACGACGAAGTGAAGCGCGAAAGGGGCGAAGCGCCCGAGACGAGCCGCGCTCGCGGCGGTCCCTCGCGGGGGAGGAAGGCCGTGCGGAACGACACGCTGCGCGCCAGAGTCGGCATCGTGATGGGGAGCGAAAGCGACCGCCCCATCCTCGAGGAGGCCGCGCACGTGCTGCACGAATTTGGCGTGGCGAGCGAGGTGACGGTGCGCTCGGCCCATCGCACGCCCGACGCGGCGCGGGAGTGGGCGCGCGGGGCCCGGAGGCGGGGCCTCCAGGTGATCATCGCTGGGGCGGGCGGCGCCGCCCACCTCGCAGGCGCCATGGCCGCGCACTCGCGCCTGCCTGTGCTCGGCGTCCCGCTCGCTTCATCGCCGCTTCACGGCATCGACGCGCTGCTCTCCACCGTCCAGATGCCGCCGGGCGTGCCGGTCGGGACGCTCGGTGTCGGCTCGTGGGGAGCGCGCAACGCGGCGCATCTCGCACTCCGCATCCTGGCGCTCGGGGATCCGGCGCTCGCCGCCCGGCTCGAGTCGCGCGCGGCCGAGATCGCGCGCGGCGGAAGGAGGGGCTGACCATGGAGATCTTCCACATCGACCCGGAGAATCCGGACGAGCACGCGATGCTGACTGCGGCGGAAGCGGTCCTGCGTGGCGGCGTGATCGCGTTTCCGACCGACACGATCTACGGCCTCGGGTGCTCGCTGTTCGATGTCGCGGCGGTGGAGATGGTGGCCCGTCTCAAGCGCCGCGACCCGTCGCTGGCTGTGATCTCGCTGATTCCCGAGGCGCGCCAGGCTTACGGTCTCGCGGTCGACGTGAGCCCGGTCGCGGAGCGCTTGATTCGGCGCTTCTGGCCGGGGCCGTTGTCTCTCATCCTGCGGGCAGCTCCCATCGTGCCGCAGCGGGTGCGCGGCGCGGGCGGAACCGTGGCCCTGCGCTGTCCCCGCGACACCTTGTGCCAGCGGCTGCTCGACCGCATCGGCGGACCGGTGGTCGCGAGCAGCGCGAACCTCTCCGGCCACCCCCCGGCCGAGACCGCCGAGCAGGTGGTGCGCATCTTCGGCAACCAGCTCGACCTGGTGATCGACGGCGGGCCACGCAGCGGCGGCATGCCTTCGACGCTCGTGGACGTGAGCGCTCCGCGCGCGCGCCTGCTGCGACGCGGATCCCTCGACGTCGTGGCTGAGCTGGGTGATTTCGAGGACGTCACGGCCGACGCGCGCTGAGACGGCAAAGGATCGCTTCGCCGCTGCAGGGCCCAGCACGCAACGCCGAGGCCCTGGAATGGGCGCTGGCGCCCGGTGGGAGGAAATCCATACTGTCGATTGACTCGGCTCGGGAGCGCCGCCTATCCTTCTTCGACATGCCTTCACCGCTTCTCCGCGTCTTGTTCGTCTGCACCGGAAACACCTGCCGCAGCCCCATGGCCGCGGGCGCCCTGCGGAAGGAGCTGGGCGATGAAAGCGCGCAGGTCGACACCTCTTCCGCTGGGACGGCCGCCTGGGAGGGCCAGCCCGCCACACCCGAGGCGGTCGATGTGGTGGCCGCGGACGGAATCGATCTGGCCGCGCATCGTTCGCGGCGGGTGTCGGCGGCGATGTTGCGCGCAGCCGATCTGGTGCTGGTGATGGAAAAGGGACAGTTGGGCACGGTGCAGGGGCTCGGCGCGGATCCGGTCCACACGCACGTGCTGAGCGAATGGCCCGAACCCGGGGAGCCCGGCCTTCCGGTCTCCGACCCGTTCGGGGCGTCGCGCGAAGCGTACGAGGAGTGCTGGCGTCGCATCCGGCGCCATGTGAAGCGGCTGGTGCCCAGCGTGCGCGAGGCGTTGCGGACGCGTTCGATGTGATCCAAGCGACGGATTCCCGACGGTGAGGTGAATCATGGCGATGCAGAAGGTCGAGAAGATCTGGATGAACGGGAAGTGGGTGGCGTGGGATGACGCGAAGATCCACATCCTCTCGCACGTCGCGCACTACGCCTCGAGCGTTTTCGAGGGCATCCGTTGCTACAAGACGCCGCGCGGGCCGGCGATCTTCCGGCTCGAGGAGCACATGGACCGCTTGATGCTCTCGGCCCGCGTCTACCGCATGGACCGCACGTTCACGCGCGGCAAGATCCGCAACGTGGGCATGGCGTTCACGCGCGACCAGATCCGCGACGTTTGCCTCGAAGTGGTAGTTGTGAACGGCCTGGACGAGTGCTACATCCGCCCGCTGGTCTATCGGGGCTTCGAGAACCTGGGTGTGAACCCATTCGGCAGCCCGGTCGAGGTGGCAGTTGCGGCCTTCCCATGGGGCAAGTACCTGGGCGAGGACGCGCTCACCAAGGGCGTGCCGGTCAAGGTGTGCTCGTGGCAGCGCATGGCGCCCAACACGCTGCCCGCGATGGCGAAGGCCTCGGCCAACTACATGAACTCGCAGCTCCTCAAGATGGAGGCGCTGGAGAACGGCTACGAGGAGGCCATCGCGCTCGACGTCAACGGCTACGTGAGCGAGGGGAGCGGACAAAACGTGTTCGCCGTCCTCAAGGAGACGCTCTACACGCCACCGCTTTCCAGCAGCATCCTGGCCGGAATCACGCGCGCCAGCGTGATCAAGCTCGCCGAGGATCTCGAGATCCCGGTGCGCGAGGAGGTCATGCCGCGCGAGATTCTGTACGCCGCCGACGAGCTGTTCTACGCCGGCACGGCGGTGGAGGTGTCTGCGATCTCATCGGTGGACCGCATCGCGGTCGGCAAGGGTGAGCGGGGGCCTGTAACCAAGCGCATCCAGGATTCCTTCTTCGAGA
>VBOS01000032.1:0-2217 GCA_005893185.1 Candidatus Eiseniibacteriota bacterium | reverse complement strand
TGGGTAGCGATCATGCGGGCTTCACCCTCAAGGAACGCTTGAAGCGCGAGCTGACAGCCCTCGGGCACACCGTTGTGGACGTCGGCACATCGTCCGCGACCGAATCGGTGGATTATCCCGACTTCGCGATCCCGGTGGCCGAGCAAGTTGCGCGGGGCGACGTGGAGCGTGGCGTTGTGCTGTGCGCGACTGGAATCGGCGCCAGCATCGCGGGCAACAAGGTGAATGGCGTCCGCGCGGCGGTCGTGACCAGCGACGAGACCGCCCGGCTCACGCGGCAGGACAACGACTCGAACGTGCTGGCGGTCGGTGGGCGCACGACCGCGAACCCCGAGGACGCGGCGCGCTGGCTGCGCATCTGGCTGGAGACTCCATTCGCCGGGGGCCGCCACGAGCGGCGCGTGAGGAAGATCGAGGATTACGAGAGCCACCATTCCCTGAAGGGTTGAGCCCCGAGGCCACCATGTCGAACCTGAAGGAGCAGGACCCCGTTCTCTACCGGGCGATCGCAGACGAGCGCCAGCGCGAGCTGAGCCAGCTCGAGCTCATCGCATCGGAGAACTTCGCGAGCGACGCCGTGCTGGAAGCCGCGGGATCTGTGATGACGAACAAGTACGCGGAAGGCCTGCCGCGCAAGCGCTACTACGGCGGCTGCGAGTTCGTGGACGTGGCCGAGGAGCAGGCGATCGCGCGCGTGAAGCTGCTGTTCGGCGCCGAGCACGCGAACGTTCAGCCCCACTCGGGCGCATCGGCGAACCTCGGCGCCTACTTCGCGGTCTCGAAACCGGGCGACACGCTGCTCGGCATGAGCCTGGCCCACGGCGGTCACCTCACGCACGGACACCCGGTCTCCCTCACCGGGCAGATCTGGCGCTCGGTGCAGTACGGGGTGCGGCTCGAGGACGGCCTCGTGGACTACGACCAGGTCGAGCGCCTGGCGAAGGAGCACCGGCCGCGGATCCTGGTCGCGGGCGCCAGCGCCTATCCACGCATCTTCGACTTCGAGCGCTTCGCCGCGATCGCGCGCGAGGTGGGCGCCGCGCTGGTCGTGGACATGGCGCACATCGCCGGCTTGGTGGCGGCCGGACTCCACCCGAGCCCGGTGCCGCACGCGGAGCTCACGACCAGCACAACGCACAAGACTCTGCGCGGCCCGCGCGGCGGCTTCGTGCTCTCCACCGCCGCCCTCGCCGAGAAGCTCGACAAGAGCGTGTTCCCCGGCCTCCAGGGCGGGCCGCTGATGCACGTGATCGCCGCCAAGGCGGTGTGCTTCGGGGAGGCGCTCACCGACGGCTTCCGGAGCTACCAGCGGCGGGTGGTCGAGAACGCGCGCACCCTGGCCGAGTCGCTCATCGGGCACGGATTCGACCTCGTCACGGGCGGCACCGACAACCACCTCATGCTGGTGGACCTGCGCGCCCGCGGCATGACGGGGAAGACGGCGGAGGATGCGCTCCACCGCGCGCGCATCACCGTCAACAAGAACGCTGTGCCCAACGATCCGCAGAAGCCGGGGGTGACGAGCGGGATCCGGATCGGGACGCCGGCGCTCACGACCCGCGGCTTCGGGCGCGACGAGATGCTGCGCATCGGCGAATGGATCGCGCGCGTGCTCGCGAAGCCCGACGATGCTGCGGTGGCGCGCGCCGTCGAGCGCGAGGTGACGGAGCTCGCCGCCGGCTTCCCGCTGTTCGCCCGCGAGCCGGCCGTCCGCGCCTGATCCCCGCCGCGTTGCAAATCGCGCGGTGCAAGCTGACACGCCGCGCGCGCCAGGTTGCAACGACAGGAGTGCCCGCGCGCCGCGGAGGGCCTTCGCGGTCTCGAGGCCAGGTGCGTCTAGCTGCGCTCTCGCGGCGCGCGGAGGGAGGGTCCCGGAGCGCGCTCGCCAGGGAGAGGCGAAGCCCTAGGCGGAGCCGCGCGGTGACGCGAGACGCACCTGGCCTCGAGACCGCGAAGGCCCTCTCCGGCGCCCCCGGGCACAGCTTCGTGGCATCCTTCCTGCTCGCCCGCGTCTGGATGCGCTGCGATCGGCAGCGCAACGACGATTTCCCGCAATCACTTCGCGCCGCGTACCTGCCGAAAACTCTTCACGCAATGGCATGCGCTCTCCCGCATGGCCCGGACCCGATTCGAGGGCATCCATGATTGGACCGGCTCGAGGCCTTGGCTATACTCCCGCGGCCGAAACTGCAGCGCCCCAGGGTTCACCCGACCCCT
>VBOS01000344.1 GCA_005893185.1 Candidatus Eiseniibacteriota bacterium | reverse complement strand
ACTCCTCGCTGCGCTGGCTCCACATGAACGCGGTGGGCATGGACGTGGCGATCGAGGACGTGTCGGAAAAGACCGGCGCGCTCTCGCTGCAGGGGCCGCTCTCGCGTGCGGTGCTCGAGCAGCTGTGTCCGGCCGATCTCACGACGCTCAAGTATTTCCGCGTGATCGAGACCACGGTCGCGGAGCTGCCGGCGACGGTCTCGCGCACCGGCTACACCGGAGACCTGGGCTACGAGATCTGGGTGGACGCCGCTCGGGCCGAGGCGTTGTGGGATGCGCTGATCGCGGCGGGGGGGCCGTACGGGATCGCGCCGGTGGGGGTGTGATCGAGGACCAGAAGTCCTCGCCCTACGAGATCAACCTGGGCTGGGCGGTGAGCGGCTCGAAGGGTCCGTTCAACGGCCGCCGCGCGCTGGCGGCGGAGCGCGCGCGCGGCGCGGCGTGGGGCTTCGTGGGCCTCGATGTGAGCTGGGACTCATTCGAGCGCCTGTTCGCGGCGCACCGGCTGGCGCCGCATCTCTCGAACGTGGCGTGGCGGACGAGCGCGCCGGTCTACGTCGCGGGCCGCCAGGTGGGCTACGCTTCCTCAGGCTGCTGGTCGCCGCTGCTCAAGCAGTCGCTGGCGCTCGCGCACCTGCGCTCGCCGCACTTTACGCCGGGCACGGCGGTCGAGATGGAGGTCACGGTCGAGCACGTGCGGCACCGCGCCGCGGCAAAAGTGCGCAAGCTCCCGTTCTTCGATCCCGAGCGCAAGAAGTCATGAGCGGCAAAGGCTACGACGCGATCGTGATCGGGGGCGGCCACAATGGCCTGGTGGCGGCAGGCTATCTGGCGCGCGCCGGGCGTCGCACGCTGGTGCTGGAGCGGCGGCCGCTGGTGGGGGGAGCGGCGGTCACGGAAGAGGTTTTCCCGGGCTTCAAGTTCTCGGTGTTCTCGTACGTGGTGAGCCTGCTGAGGCCCGAGATCATCCGCGAGCTGGAGCTGCCGAGGCACGGGCTCCAGATCCTGCCGCTCGAGAGCACGGTCACGCCGCTCGACAACGGCGACTACCTGGCGTCGTGGGCGGATCCGGATGAATCGCGGCGCGAGCTGTGCCGGCACTCGACGCGCGACGCGGATGCGATGGTGGTGTTCGGGCGGCTGATGCATCACATGGCGATGGCGGTGAAGCCGATCCTCAACATGGTGCCGCCCGATCCGGCTTCGCTCTCGCCCGCCGATCTCGCCGGGCTCCTGAAGCTCGCCGGGCACTTTCGCGCTCTGGGTGCTGCGCGCTTTCACGCGCTCCACAAGCTGATGACGCTGAGGCGGCATCATCGGCACCTTCCTGGGCCCGCGCTCGCCGGGCACGGCCTACGTGCTGCGCCACCACTACATGGGGGAGATCGATGGTGCCTTCCGGGCGTGGGTCTTCCAGAAGGGGGGAACCGGTGCGATCAGCGGCGCGATCGCGAGCGCGGCGCGCGCGCACGGGGCCGAGATCCGCACCGACGCAGCGGTCGAGCGCGTGATCGTGCGCGGCGGGCGCGCGACCGGCGTCGCGCTCGAAGGGGGCGAGGAGATCGCAGCCAACGTTGTAGTCTCGGGGCTCGATCCGCGCCTCACGTTCACGCGCCTGGTCGAGCCGCAGTCGCTGCCCGCCGATCTCGTGGAAGGTGTGCGCCGTTACAAGTTCCGCGGCTCGTCGGGGAAGGTGAACCTGGCGCTCGCCGGGCTGCCGGATTTCACCTGCCTGCCGGGCCACGGGCCGCACCTGCGCGGCGCGATCTCGATCAGCCCCAGCATCGACTACCTGGAGCGCGCCTACGACGACGCCAAGTACGGGGAGTTCTCGCGCCACCCGTACATGGACATCGTGATCCCTTCCATGATCGATCCGGGCATGGCGCCGCCCGGCAAGCACGTGATGAGCATCTTCGTCCAGTACGCGCCGCACAACCTGAACGGCGGCTGGACCGACGAGAAGCGCGAGGCGTTCGGCGACACCGTGGTGCAGACCTTGAGCCGCTACGCGCCCAACCTCGAGTCGCTGATCCTGCACCGCCAGGTGCTGACGCCGGCCGACATCGAGCGCATCACGGGCCTCACCGAGGGCAACATCTTCCAGGGCGAGCTGGCGCTGCAGCAGCTCTTCTTCCTGCGGCCGGTGCCGCAGTGGGCGAAGTACCGCACGCCGATCCGCGGCTATTGGCAGTGCGGCGCGGGAACGCACCCCGGCGGCGGGATCATGGGCGGCTCGGGCCGGCTCGCGGCGCTCGAGATCCTGAAGGCGGCGGCGTGAGCGGGCGCGAAGCCATCGGCTCGCGGCGGGCGCCATGAGGACGCGCGGCTTCGACACGATCGTCGTGGGCGGCGGCGCGAACGGCCTGGTCGCCGCCACCATGCTCGCGCGTGCGGGCCGGCGCCTGCTGCTGCTCGAGCGCGGCCCGGAGATCGGCGGCCAGGGCCGGGCGATCGAGTTCGCGAAGGGCTTCTCCGTGGCGCCGCTCGCCGGAGATCCGTCCGCGCGACGCGCCGCTCTCGGTGAGCGTCGAGCCCGGCCGCTTCCTCACGATGTCGCGCGAGCCAGGAAAGGCCGCAGATGCGATCCGCCCCCTCTCGGCGGACGATGCACGGAAGTGGCCGGAGTTCACAGCTCGGCTGCGCACGCTCGCGGGCTTCCTCGAGGTGCTCTACCAGACGGAGGCGCCCGACGTGGAAGCGCGCTCGATGGGCGAGCTGCTCGCGCTCCTCCAGATCGGGCGCCGGTTCCGCGCGTTGGGCCGCGCCGGCATGACCGAGTTCATGCGCGCGCTGCCCATGTCGGTGTGGGAGATGCTCGACGACTGGTTCGAGTGCGCGCCGCTCAAGGCGGCGGTGGCCGCGGGCGGCGTGCAGGACTACGCCCAAGGTCCGCGCTCCGGCGGCACCGGCTTCGTCCTGCTCCACCATCTCGTGGGCGCAGCTCCGGGCGCCGTGCGCGGCCGCAGCCGCCTTGCGAAGGGACCCACAGCCTTCACCGAAGCCGTGCGGCAGGCGGCGATCCGGCACGGCGTCTCGATCCGCGCCTCCGCGCCGGTCGCGCGCGTGCGCGTGCGCGACGACCGGGTCGCGGGCGTCACGCTCGAGAGCGGGGAAGAGATCGAAGCGGGAGCCGTGCTCTCGACCGTCGATCCCGCGCAGACGTTTCTGAGCTGGGTGGACCCAGTGTGGCTCGATCCCGAGTTCCTGCACGCGGTCAGGAACATCCGCTACCGCGGATGCACAGCGGTCGTCGCCTACGCGCTCGC
>VBOS01000345.1:4554-5483 GCA_005893185.1 Candidatus Eiseniibacteriota bacterium | reverse complement strand
TACCCGGAGGAGCACGGCGGGATGGTGCTCTCCGCCACCATCAACCAGTACGCCTACGCGTCTCTGCGCCCGCGCCGCGATTCGCGGCTCACGATCGCGAGCCTCGACTACGACGTGGTCGCCAAGTACGACCACCCGCGGCGGATGCGCCTGGACGGCAACCTCGACCTCATCAAGGCGGCGGTGCGGGCGCTCAAGGTCCGGCGCGGCGCGGACCTGTGGGTGCACAGCGACGCGCCGCCGGGCTCGGGGCTCGGGTCCTCGAGCACCATGGTGGTCGCGGTCATCGGGGTCTTGAGCGCGTGGCTCAAGCGTCCGCTCTCGGGCTACGAGATCGCGGAGCTCGCCTACCGGATCGAGCGCGTCGACATGGGGCTCGCGGGCGGGAGGCAGGACCAGTACGCGGCTTCTTTCGGCGGCTTCAACTTCATCGAGTTCCTGAGCGACCAGACGGTCGTGAATCCACTGCGCATCGATCCCGACGTACTCCACGAGCTCGAGTACCGCATGCTGCTCTGCTACATGGGCCAGACGCGCCAGTCGGCGCACATCATCGAGCGCCAGACCGCCGCCTACCGCGAGGGCAGGGCGCCGGTCGTCGCTGCGCTCGACCGGCTCAAGGCCGAGACGCTCGAGATGAAGAAGGCGCTGCTGCTCGGCCGGGTGGACGCCGTGGGGGAGCTGCTCCACGAGGCGTGGGAGAACAAGAAGAGGCTCGACGACAGCATCTCGAACCGCCACGTGGATCAGCTCTACCAGCTCGCGCGCCGCGAGGGCGCGATCGGCGGCAAGATGCCGGGCGCGGGCGGCGGCGGATATTTCCTGTTCCTCACGCGCTTCGACCGCAAGCACAGAGTGGCGAGCGCGCTCGAGAAGCGCGGCGGGCAGGTCGTGCCGTTCCAGTTCGAGCGCCGCGGGCTCATGACCTG
>VBOS01000345.1:0-4489 GCA_005893185.1 Candidatus Eiseniibacteriota bacterium | reverse complement strand
CCGGAGTTCCTGTTTCCGGGGCGCACGCAGAAGGACCCGGCGGCCCGGCTCCCCGGTTTTCCCGCGGAGGCGCTGCTCGACTCGATCGGGCCCGCTTCGTGGCGGCGGACCGCGAACCATCTCGAGTCGTTCGCCCCGGGCGCGGTCGTGCTCAAGTGGTGGATGCCGTTCTTCGCGCCGAGCTTCGCGTCCTCCGTTGGGCCCTTGCGCCGGCGTGGCACGCGCGTGGTGCTGGTGTGCGACAATCTGGTGCCGCACGAGCGGCGGCCGTTCGACGCAGCTTTCACGCGCTGGATGCTCCGCAACTCGGACGGCTACCTGGTGATGAGCGACAGCGTGGAGCGCGACCTCGACCGGCTGAAGCCCGGCGCCCGGCTGCGTCGCGTGGCGCATCCGTTCTACGCCCAGTTCGACGGCGGGCGCTGGACGCGCGCCAGCGCGCGCGCACACCTGGGCCTGAGTGCGAGCGACGAGGTGGCGCTGTTCTTCGGCTACGTCCGCCACTACAAAGGACTGGACCTCCTGCTCGCCGCCTGGCCGCGCGTGCGCGGGCGCCGGCCCGCGAAGCTGCTCGTGGCCGGGGAGTTCTACGAGGATCCGGCGCCCTATCGCACGCTCGCTCTGGCGGCGGGCGGGGAGCCGCACGTGCGCATGCTGGACCGCTATCTCCCGGACGAAGAGGTGGAGGCGGTGTTCCGGGCGGCGGACGTGGCGGTGCTGCCCTATCGCTCGGCGACGCAGAGCGGCGTCACGCACGTGGCATACGCCCTCGGCGTGCCTGTGATCACGACCGACGTCGGCGGCCTCGCCGAGACCGTGGTCGCGGGAGAGACGGGGCTCGTGGTGCCACCCGAGAGCCCCGATGCGCTGGCCGACGCCGTGGTGCGATTCTTCGAGCAGGGGATGGGGGAGCGGATGCGGCGCGGGATCGATTCGCTGCGCGGCGCGCATTCCTGGGAGGCGCTCGCGGACAAGACCATCGAGCTGGTGGACGAGCTCGAGCCGACGCGGGGCTGGCGGTGACGGCCGCGCGCGAACCGAGGTTTCCAGCCGGCCGGGAAGCTTCGGGCGCAGGCGATCCGAAGCGCGCGGGCGCGCGCGATCCCGTGTTGCGCACGGCGTACGCGATCGCGTTCGCGGCGTTCCTGCTCTTCGCGCTCACGGGCGGGGGGCGCGTCGTGGGGAGCGACGAGGTCACGATGCTCGAGCTGTCGCGCTCGTTGCTGTCGGGCCGCATCGACGTGCCGGAGGGCGCGACGCTGAAGGGCCCGAACGGGCGCTTCTACACGAAGAACTCCGCCGGGCAGGCGCTCGTGGCGCTGCCGCTCGTTGCTGTCGCAGATGGCGCGAGCCGGCTCGCCGGGCTCCCGCCCGCCCGGCGCGAGCTGGCGGCGCGTTTCGGCGTCTCGTTCTTCAACGCAGTTGTGACCGCGATCCTGCTGGCTGCGTTCTACATCGCAGCTCGGCGGCTTGGAGTCGGCGGGGGCGCAGGGCTCGCGGCCTGCGCGATGCTGGGCTTCACAACTCCGGTCTGGGTGTACGCGAAGAGCTTCATGGCCGAGCCGCTCGAGGCGCTCGGGCTCCTGCTCGCGCTCACATGCGCCGTTCGCGCGCGAACGGGCGATGCGCCCGCCGCTCGGCGATCGGCGCTCGGCGCCCTGCTCGCGATCGCGGTCAAGCTCACCATGCTGCCGCTGGCGCTCGCATGCATGCTGCCGCTCGCGGGCGTTCCGGCCTCCGAGCGGCGCCGGCTCTGGGCGTGGCCCGCGGGAGCGGTGGCCGTTGCGCTGGGCTTCCACCTCGCGTACGACCTGGCGCGCTTCGGCAACCCGCTCGAGACCGGCTACGGCGCGCAGGCTTCGCCCTCCGCTTACTCGACGCCGTTCCTGGTCGGCCTCTACGGGCTGCTGTTCTCATCGGGCAAGGGGCTTGCGTGGTTCGCGCCCGCTCTGTGGCTCGCGCCCTTCGGGCTCCGCGCCTTCTCCCGATCGCGTGCAGGCGCGGGCTCGACGCCGCGCGCCGAAGTTGCAACGGCCGCACGCTGGGCGCTCGCGCCGGCGGCGGCGGCGCTCGCGCTCTACGCTCCGTTCCAGCACTGGGCGGGCGACGGCTCGTGGCGCGCGCTCCACGTCGCGCCGCGCCGACGCAGCATCGGGGCGGCGGCGCTCGCGGCGGCGGGGTTCATCGTGCAGATCGGAGGCGTCGCGATCTACTTCGGCGCGCAGATGCGCGAGGCCGGCGACTATCCCTACACGCTCCCGCTCGGACACCCGCGGTTCATGAGCGACAGCCACTTCAACCCCGCGTTCAGCCCGATCCGCGGCCACTGGCGCATGCTGACGCGCAACCTCGGCGAGCACGTGCGCGGCGAGATGCCGCGCATCACGGCAGGCCCGGATCCGGAATCCCGCCTCGGGATCGATGCGCAAGACCAGCAGCGCCTGCTCCACGCGCTCGACTTCTGGTGGGCCTACGCGCTCTACGCGGGAACCCCTGCGCCGGCGGTGGCGGCTGCCGTGCTTGCGCTGGCGCTGGGGCTGGCCTTCGCGCTGCGCCGGGCCGCAGCCGCCTTCCGCGCCGAGACGCGCGCGCCGTGAAGCGGCTCACGATCGTCGTGCTCAACTGGAACGGCGTCGAGGACACGGTGGCGCTCCTGCGCACGCTCGAGCGCTGCCGGCTGCCCGATGGCTGGAGCGCGGTGGTGATGGTCGTGGACAACGGCTCGACCGACGGCTCGGCCGCACGCATCGCAGCGGAGTTCCCGAAGGTCGACCTGGTGGCGCTCCCCGAGAACCTGCGCTTCGCGGGCGGGAACAACCGGGGCCTGAAGCGCGCGCTCGAAGCGGGCGCGGAAGCGGTCATGCTGCTCAACAACGACACCGAGGCCGATCCCGGGCTGCTCGAGCGCCTGCTGCTCGCGCTCGAACAGCATCCCGAAGCGGGAGCGGTGGCGCCGCTCATCTACTTCGGAGCACCGAGCCAGCGCATCTGGTATGCCGGCGGTCGCTGCGAGCCCTGGCTCGGGTGGAGCGCTCACCGCGGCCTGCGCTCGCTCGACCGCGGGCAGTACCGCTCGATCGAGCGCACGGGTTACATCACCGGCTGCTGCCTGCTCGCGCGCCGGGATGCGTGGGAGCGGGTCGGGCTCCTCGACGAGCGCTACTACATCTACGCGGAGGACGCCGACTGGTGCTTGCGCGCGCGGCGCATCGGGCTCCCGCTGCTGTTCGTGCCGACCGCGCGACTGTGGCACAAGGTGAGCGCATCGGCCGGGAATCAGAGCGCATGGAAGATCTACCAGCGACTGCGCGCCAACCTCACGCTGTTCGCGCGGAACGCGCGCGGGCTCGCGCGCATCACGTGGGCGCCGGCCTTCGTCGCGCAGCAGGCAGCGCTCGCAGCGTGGCTCGCGCTCTCGGGGCGGATGAGGGCAGCGCTCGCCGTGCCGCGCGCGCTGTGGGACGCGGCCCTCGGCCGCGATCCGGCGCGGGTCGCGCGATGAGCGCAACGCCCGGAAGCCTCGTAGCCGCCCAAGCCGGGGGAGGCCGCGTGACGGACGCAGCTCCGTGGGTCAGGAAGCCCGAGCGCGCCTCCGGCGATCCGCCGCTCTTCCTGCGCGAGGTCGTCGCCGATGCGCCGCCCGGCGCCCGCGTGCTGGATGCCGGCTGCGGCCCCGGCTCGTGGCCCTACCGCCTGCGCCCCGATCTCCGCATCGTCTCGTTCGACGTCAAGTATCCGCCCGGTCCGCCCGCGCGCGCGCCGAACGTGGCCGTCTTCTGCGCCGACCTCGCGCGCCTGCCGCTCAGGGGCGGGCTCTTCGACCTCACCGTGTGCCACTACGTGCTCGAGCATGTCTCTCACATCGCCGAATGCTGCGACGAGCTGGCCCGCGTCACGAAGCCCGGCGGCCGGCTCTACCTCGCCGTCCCGCGCACCGCTTCGTTCGACGACCGCTTCTACCGATTCGCGGGGTGGTTCGCCAAGATCGCGCTCCTCAAGTTCAGGAAGCGAATCGAGCACGTGCAACGCTTCGATCTCGAGAAGCTGCTCGATCTCTTCGCAGCTCGCGGCTTCGAGCCCGATGCTCTGGCGCGCGTGCCCGCCGGTTTCTCGTGGATGAACGACCCGCGCACGAAGGGGCTGCAGGGCCCGTTCACCGACGCCCTCGCGCGACTCCACCGCGCGACCGGCCTCGATCTCGCGCGCGACGCCAACTTCGTGATGAGCTTCCGCAAGGTGGGAGGAATGGGCGGGCGCGCGATCCGGAGCGTGCGGCGCGTCACCCACGTGTGCCGCGCATGCGGCGAGCACGCAGTCCTCGACCCTCCGCGGCCCTGGCCGCGCCGCTGGCCCTGCCCGTGGTGCGGCGAAGAGAATCCGCTCGGGAGGCCGCGTGCGTGAGGCGCTGAGGAGGCTCCGCGGCGAATCGCTGGTCTATGGCCTCGGCCAGGCCGGCGGGCGAGCGGTGCAGCTCCTGCTCGTGCCGGTG
>VBOS01000343.1 GCA_005893185.1 Candidatus Eiseniibacteriota bacterium | reverse complement strand
GGTGTCAAGAATTTGCGGGGGGGCGGTTCCGGGTGTAGCCTGATTGCTTCCAGCAGTCCACCCTTGATGCCTGGGGTCGCCCGTGAGCACTGTCTCCGAAAAAGCCCACAATCTGCCCCCTACGCCGGGCGTTTACCTGTTCAAAGACGCAACGGGCCGGGTGCTCTACGTCGGGAAGGCGAAGAGCCTGGCCCAGCGGGTGCGCCACTACCTGGGGGGGGAGCTCGACGAGCCGCGCCTGCGCGAGCTGATGTCCCGGGCCGCCGACCTGGATACCGTCCTCACGGACACCGAGGTCGAGGCGCTGCTGCTCGAGTCCACCCTGGTCCGCCAGCACCGGCCGCCGTACAACATCCTGCTCAAGGACGACAAGAGCTTTCCCTACGTCCGTGTCAGCGTGCAGGAGGAATTCCCGCGGGTGTCTGTGACCCGCCACGTCCGCAACGACGGCGCGCGCTACCTGGGGCCGTACACCGACGTGAAGCTCCTGCGGCGCACATTGCGCGAGATCCGTCCCATCTTTCCGCTGCGCTCGTGCCGCAACTTCGAGGACTACCGCCGCGCCGACCGGCCCTGTCTCTACTACCACATCCGGCGCTGCCTGGGTCCGTGCACGCGGCGGGCGGGCGTGGATCCGGAGGACTACCGCCGGCGCGTCGAGGCTCTGCTGCTCTTCCTGAGCGGGCGGGACGCCGAGCTCACCGAGCGCCTGCGCGCGGAGATGGAGCAGGCGGCCGCCGCCCGTCGCTACGAGCGCGCGGCGGAGCGGCGCGACCAGCTCGAGCTCCTGCAACGCGCCCGCGTCCCGCAGAAGGTGGTGAGGATCGGAGGGCTCGACACGGACGTGCTGGGACTCGCGCGCTCGAACCAGCGCGCGGCGATCGCGGTGCTGGTGCAGCGCGGAGGCCGGGTGGTGGGGAAGGAGTCGCGGATCCTGGACCACGCCCGCGAGCCGGGCGAGGCGGAGCTGCTCGAATCCGCGCTGAGCCAGCACTACCTGCCGCGCCGCGAGCTGCCGCGGCGGATCGTGCTCGCTGCGCTGCCCGCGGGTGCTTCGGTGCTGACCGAAGCGCTCGCGCGCCGCGCGGGGCATCCGGTCGAGCTGGCTGCGCCGACGCGCGGCCGCGAGCGGCGGCTGGTCGCCGCCGCCGAGCGCAACGCAGCTCACGCGCTCGAGGACCTCGCGGCCCGCGCCGCGGGGCGCCGCGCGCGGCACGCCCCCGAGATCCTCGAGCTCCAGCGCGTGCTGGGGCTCTCCGATCCGCCCTTCCGCATCGTCTGCTTCGACATCTCGAACCTGGGGCCCGAGGGCGCGGTGGCGGCGATCGTGGCGAGCGAGGGCGGTCGGCCGCGGCGCGGCCTCTATCGCCGCATGCGCATCCGTCGTCCCGGACCTGACGACTTCGCCATGATCGCGGAGGCCGTCACGCGCTACTGGACGCGCGTCGAGTCGGGCGAGCTCCCGCGGCCCGACCTGGTGCTGGTGGACGGGGGAGCGGGACAGCTCTCGGCGGCCCGGCAGGCGCTCGACGCCGTCGCCACCCGGCCGGTCGCGCTGCTCGGACTCGCCAAGCGCGAGGAGACGCTGGTGCGTGAGGGCGCCCCGCCGCTCACATTACCGCGCCGCAGCGCGGCCCTGCGCGCGCTCCAGCGCGTGCGCGACGAGGCCCACCGCTTCGGCATCTCCTATCACCGCCTGGTACGCGGCCGCAGCCGGCTCGCGAGCGAGATCGACGGCGTTTCGGGCGTGGGGCCGGCCCGCCGCCGCGCGCTGCTCGCGGCCTTCGGATCGGTAGCGGCGATGCGCGGCGTCCCGGCCGATGAGATCGCGCGGCGGGCCGGAATTCCGCCCGCGCTCGCGCTGCGGATCGCGGCCCACCTCGCGGCGCGGCCCGCCAATGCGGCAGGCGCCCCCGGCGAGCCGCGGCGCGTGCGGAGGCCGGCGTGAGCGCAGCGCGCGCGGGGGCGGGCGTGGAAGCTGCGCGTGGGTCGGCGCTCGAAGGGCCGCCCGAAGCGTTCCTCGACCAGCTGCGCACCGGGCGCCGGCTGAGCCCGCACACGCTCGACGCATACGCCCGCGATCTCAGGGACTACGCACGCTTCGCGCGCGAGAACGGGCTCACGGACTGGCGAGAGGCGAGCCCCACGCTGGTGGACGGCTACCTGGTCTCGCTGCTCAAGCGCGATCTGGCCGGCGCCACGGTCGCCCGCCGCCGCTCGGCGCTGCGCGGCTTCCACGCCTTCCTCGCCCGCGCGGGCGGAGCGGCCGAAGACCCGTTTGCGCGGCTGCCCGCTGCGCGCAGCGAGAGACGGCTTCCGCACGCGCTCGCGGTCGAGGACATGGAGCGCCTGCTGGCCCAGCCTCAGGGCGACCGTCCGCTCGCGCTCCGCGACCGCGCCATGCTGGAGCTGGCCTACGCGAGCGGGCTGCGCGTCTCGGAGGTGTGCGGGGTCGAGCGCCGGGGGCTCGATCTCGAGGCGCGCACGGTCGCGGTCTACGGCAAGGGCCGGCGCGAGCGCGTGGTCCCGTTCGGGCGCGCCGCAGCTCGGGCGCTGAGCGAGTATCTGATGCGCGCGCGCCCGATCCTCGCCGCCCGCGCCCGCCACGATCTGGTGTTCGTGAACGCCCGCGGCGGGCATCTCTCGCGCATGGGGTTCTGGAAGATCCTGCGAGCCCATGCGCGGGCGGCGGGGATCGCGTCGCGCGTCCATCCCCACGCGCTGCGCCACTCGTTCGCCACGCACCTGCTCGCAGGCGGCGCCGACCTGCGCGTGGTCCAGGAGCTGCTCGGACACGCATCGGTGACGACCACCGCGATCTACACGCATTTGGACCGGGCTTACCTGCGGGAGGTGCATCGCACCTTCCATCCTCGGCCTTGAACGTGGAGAAGGAGACGAAATGTCGGGAAGGATGAACCGGTTCCTCCTGGGCCTCGCGACCAGCGCGGCGCTGCTGCTGCCGGGCCGTTGCCTGGGCGCCAAGGTGGTGCTGCCGAGTCCCGGAGACATCGGGTTCGCCGGATTCGCGCAGTACGGAACGCTCCTGAACCAGGGGGAGATCGGCGAGCAGTTCGGGTCGGGCCCGGGCTTCGGGGTGCGCTTGCGCTACCGGATGCACACAGCGGCTACGAGCACAACGCTCATCGCCACCGGACTCGAGATGTACCAGATGTTCGGGACGCGCACGCGCACGACCCGGATGCTGAGCGCAGGTGTGGGGCTGGCCCAGGTCACGCAGAAGCTCAAAGACAACGAGACGCTGTCCGCCGGCCCGGGCGTCGGCGACGGCTTCTACGTGAGCGTGGGGGGCGGGACCGAGACGTTCCTGTGGCAGAGCTGGGCGCTGGACCTGAGCCTGCGGTATCAGGCGGTGATCCTGAACGACACCACGAACCACGATTTCCAGATCACGGCGGGCCTCGTGTTCTACGTGACCGACTGATGGGCGAGCGGCTGAGCATCTCCTTCGAGGGCGCGGCGCGCACCGTGACGGGCTCCCGCCACCGGCTGCGGTTCGGGACGCGCTCGTGGCTCTTCGACTGCGGCCTCTACCAGGGACACCGCGACGAGGCCGAACGCGTGAACCGCACGTTTCGCTTCGATCCCGCCTCCCTCACGGGCGTCGTCGTCTCGCACGCGCACCTCGACCACACGGGCAATCTCCCGAGTGTGGTGTCGCGCGGCTACCGCGGCGACATCCACGCGACCCCGGCCACGGCCGATCTCGCGCGGGTCATGCTGCCCGACAGCGCGTTCCTGATGCAGCGCGACGTCGAGCACGTGAACCGGCACGCACGCGGGCGTCCGCCGCGCGTTCCGCTCTACACCACGGCGGCTGTGGAGGAGACGCTCGCGCGCATGGCGAAGCACGACTATCACGAGCCCTGGCCGCTCGACGACCGGGTCTCGGTCACCTACTACGACGCCGGGCACATCCTGGGCTCGGCGCTCACGACCTTCGAGTTCAAGAGCGGTGCCCGTGGGTTCCGGCTCGGCATGAGCGGCGATCTCGGCCGCCCGGCCCGGCGCATCCTGCGCGACCCCGAGGTCCACCCGGGCGTCGATGCGCTGGTGATGGAGAGCACGTACGGCGACCGTTTGCACTCGGAGGCGGTCGCCACGGAGCGCGAGCTGGCCGAGATCGTGACCCGCACGGCGGCGCGCGGCGGGCGGCTGCTGGTGCCGGCCTTCGCGGTGGGGCGAACGCAGGAGCTGGTCGCATCGCTCCACGCCCTGATCGAGCGGGGGGCGGCGCCCGACCTCCCGATCTTCGTGGACAGCCCGCTGGCGCGCGAGGCCACCGGTGTGTTCCGCATGCATTCCGAGTGCTTCGACGACGAGACCCGACAAGCTTTCGAGGCCGAGAACGGCGCGCCGTTCGGGTTCCGCCGCCTGCGCTACGTGGGCAGCGCAGATGAGTCCCGCGCGCTCAACGATCGCGCCGGGCCCTGCATCATCATTTCGGCCTCCGGCATGTGCGAAGGCGGCCGGATCCTCCACCACCTGCGCCACGGGCTCGGCGATGCCCGCAACACGGTGCTGTTCGTCGGGTTCCAGGGCGAGGGGACGCTGGGCCGCAGGCTCAAGGAGGGCGCAACGACCGTGAACATCCTGGGCGAGGCCGTGATGCGGCGTGCCGAGGTCGCGGCCCTCGACGGCTACAGCGCGCACGCGGATCGGCGCGAGCTGCTGGATTGGGCGGGATCGCTAAAGCCGCGGCCGCGCACCGTGTTCCTCGTCCACGGCGAGCCCGGGCCGATGGAGGTGCTCGCGAGCGCGCTGCGCGAGCGGCTCGGCGTCACCGTGCACACTCCGTCGCTCGGCCAGGAGTTCGAGCTGTGGAACTGACCCGCACGCGCTACGAGGTGGGCCAGCGGCTCAAGCACCCGCAGTTCGGCGAGGGGCTCGTGGTCGAGGTGCATACCGACCGCGGCCGCGAGATGCTCGAGGTGGTGTTCGGCGGCGAGCTGCGGCGCCTCTCGGCGCAGCGCGAATGGGAGCTGGTCGACGGCTCGCGCATGGCGCCAGCTGCAGCGAGCTCGGCGGAGCGCGTGCGCGTCATCCACCCGCAGGGCGAAGCGCTGCTCGCGCGCTGGCGCGGCGGGGACTACGCGCCGGCGGAACACTTCTCGCTCCGCGGTGTCGAGCGCTTCTCGCACCAGATCAAGGCGTGCCTCAAGGTGACGCGCGACCTGAACGGCCGCGCCATCCTCGCGGACGAGGTGGGCCTCGGCAAGACGATCGAGGCCGGCATCGTGATCAAGGAGTATCTGCTGCGCGGGGCTGTGCGCACCGTGCTGGTGCTGGTTCCGGCCTCGCTGTGCGAGCAGTGGCGCGCCGAGCTGTGGGAGAAGTTCGAGCTCGACTTCGTCGTCTCCCGTGGCCCGGCGGGGCAGTGGGGGAGACACCCGCTCGTGATCTCGTCGCTGGAGACGGCACGCCACGAGCGCCACCGCCGCCGCGTGCGTGGAGCCAACTACGACATGGTCGTGGTGGACGAGGCGCACCGGCTGCGCAACCACCTGACGCTGGGCTGGAAGTTCCTGAACGATCTGAACCCACGCTATCTGCTGCTGGCCACCGCCACGCCGGTGCAGAACGACATGCGCGAGCTGTACAACCTGGTCACGCTGGTGCGGCCGGGAACGGTGGGAACGTTCTCGCAGTTCCGCCGCGACTTCCTGAGCGGTCACGACAAGCGCGCCCCGCGCAACACTCCGCGGCTGCGCTCGCTGCTCGAGTCGGTGATGATCCGCACCCGCCGCGCCGACACCGATCTCGAGTTCGCGCCCCGCAAGGTCGAGACCATGTGGGTGCCGCAGACGCCCGCCGAGCGCGTGCTCTACCGCAAGGTGAGCGATTTCGTCGCGGACGCGGTGCACGGCGATGCCGGGCCGGGACGCCCGCACTACTTCACGCTCATGGTGCTGCAGAAGGAGATGGGCTCGTCGTGGGCGGCGGCCGCCTCCACGCTCGAGAAGCTGAGCCGCGAGCCCGGCGGGCTCGACGCGCGCCGCCTCAAGCTCCTCACAGCCCGCGCCCACGAGGCGAGCCGCTCGCCGAGCAAGGTGCGGTGGCTGCTCAAGTGCCTGGACTCGCTGGGCACCGAGAAGGCCATCGTCTTCACCCAGTTCCGCGCCACCCAGCAGGTGATCGTCGAGACGCTCAGGGCCGCCGGGATCGAGCCCGCCGTGTTCCACGGCGAGCTCTCATGGCGCGAGAAGGAGGAAGCGCTCGACCGCTTCCGCACCGGAGCGCGCGTCCTGGTCAGCACCGAGGCGGGAGGGGAGGGCCGCAACCTGCAGTTCTGCCGCATCGTGGTGAACTTCGACCTGCCGTGGAACCCGATGCGGG
>VBOS01000342.1 GCA_005893185.1 Candidatus Eiseniibacteriota bacterium | reverse complement strand
GGGAGCTGACCGCGGAGGATGAACTCCGCGAGCGGGTCTTCCAGCAGGCGCTGGATGGCGCGCTTGAGCGGTCGGGCGCCGAGCGCCGGGTCGAAGCCGCGCTCGATGAGGAGATCGATCGCCTCCGGGACGATCTCGAGGTGGATCTCCTGCGCGTGCAGACGCTCCTTGAGCTGGCCGGAGAGGATATCCACGATCTGGCGCATGTCCTCGCGCGACAGGGCGTGGAACACGATCACGTCGTCGATGCGGTTCAGGAACTCGGGATTGAAGGTCCGCTTGAGCTCGTCATGGACGGTGGTCTTGATCGCGCTGAATTGCTGCATGCCGCCCTCGGCCTTCGTGAAGCCGAGGCCGCGGGCGCCTGTGACGATCTGCCGCCCGCCCAGGTTCGAGGTCATGATGATCACCGTGTTCTTGAAATCCACCCGGCGCCGGGAGCTGTCCGTGAGCACGCCGTCGTCCAGTACCTGGAGCAGCACGTTGAACACGTCCGGGTGCGCCTTCTCGATCTCGTCGAGCAGCACAACGGAATAGGGCTTGCGCCGCACCTTCTCCGTGAGCTGTCCGTACTCGGACATGTCGATCCGGATCAGCGCGTCCTCGTCGTCGAACAGGAACGCCGCCAGCGCCCGTGCCAGCTCGGTCTTGCCCACCCCGGTCGGCCCCAGGAAGATGAACGACCCGATCGGGCGCTTGGGATCGCGCAGGCCGACGCGGTTGCGGCGCACAGCCCGCGAGACCGCCGCCAGCGCCTCGTCCTGACCCACGACGCGGCGGCGGATATCGATCTCCATGCGCAGCAGCTTCTGGGTTTCTTCCTCCGCGAGCTTCACCACCGGGATGCCGGTCATCACCGACAGCACAGATGCGATGAGGTCCTCGTCCACCTGGACCTCCTTCTCGCGCTTCGACTCGCTCCACGACTTCTTGAGCTCGTTGCGCCGACCCCGCAGGTCCTTCTCCTTGTCGCGCAGCCGCGCCGCCTTCTCGTACTCCTGGCCCCGGATCGCGGCTTCCTTCTCCTTCACGACCTCCTCGAGCTTCTTCTCCAGCTCGTGGATCTCCGACGGCACGGTGCTCACCGAGAGCCGCGCCCGGGCGCAGGCCTCGTCGATCACGTCGATCGCCTTGTCCGGGAAGAAGCGGTCGTTCATGTAGCGGTCGGCGAGCTTCACGGCCTGCACCACCGCTTCGTCGGTGATCTTCACGCCGTGGTGAGCCTCGTACTTGTCGCGCAGCGGCGCTCGAGCGCGCCATCCTTCTCGATGTACTTGCGGTACTCGTCGAGCGTGGTGGCTCCGATGCACTGCAGCTCGCCGCGGGCCAGGGCGGGCTTCAGCATGTTCGAGGCGTCGATCGCGCCCTCCGCCCCGCCTGCGCCGACGATGGTGTGCAGCTCGTCGATGAAGATCACGGTGTCCTTCGACTCCCGGATCTCGTTCATCACCGTCTTGAGGCGCTCCTCGAACTGGCCGCGGTACTTGGTGCCCGCCACCACCGCCGCGAGGTCGAGCGTGACGATGCGCTTGTTCTTGAGACTCTCCGGCACCTGCGCGGAGACGATCCTCTGTGCCAATCCCTCTGCGATCGCGGTCTTGCCCACCCCCGGCTCGCCGATCAGCACCGGGTTGTTCTTCTTGCGGCGCGACAGCACCTGGATGACGCGCTCGATCTCCTTCTCGCGGCCGATCACCGGATCCAGCTTGCCTTCGCGGGCGAGCTGGGTGAGGTCGCGGCCGAACTGGTTGAGCGCCGGGGTCTCGGGGCGCTCCTCACGTTCGCCGCCCCCGGCGGAGGCGGGCGAGCCCCCCAGGAGCTTGAGCGTCTCCTCGCGCACGCGCTTGCGGTCAACTCCCAGCTCGAGCAGTACCTTGGCGGCCACGCCCTCGCCTTCGCGGATCAGGCCGAGCAGCAGGTGCTCGGTGCCGACGTAGTTGTGGCCGAGCGAGCGCGCCTCTTCGACCGCCAGCTCGAGCACGCGCTTGGCGCGCGGCGTGAAGGGGATCTCACCAATGGTCATCGTGCCGCCCGCCGCGCTCACCATGTTCTCGACTTCCTCCCGAGGTTGTTGAGCACGGTGGCGGCGATGCCCTCGCCCTCGCGGATCACGCCCAGCAGGAGGTGCTCGGTGCCGATATAGTCGTGCTGCAGTCGCGCGGCCTCTTCGCGGGCGAGGTAGATCACCTTGCGCACGCGCTCCGTGAATTTGTCGTGCATGTCAGCCGTTCTCCTATGAGTCCGCGTCGCGCCCGGCCGCGGCCAGCTGCTCGCGGACCCGCTGCGCACGATACACGTTCCGCTCGGCCGGCGTGAGCTCGCGGCCCGCATAGCGCTGGAGATGCGCGGGCTGCGTGAGCACCAGCAGACCGCTCATCACCGGGAGCGGGCACAGGCCCGACATGCCGAGCGCAACTCCCAGGCGCACGGCCGAGCATAGATTGATCACCTCGCGCGCCTGGATCGAGCGGCAGTACCGCAGCGTTCCGTAGGCGCGCCACACCTTGTCCTCGATCTGGACCCGCGCGTCGCGCATCATGCGCTCCCGCGCGCGCTCTTCGTGCTCGAGGATCTGTCGCACCACGCGCTCCAGGCTCTCGATCGAGTCGCGCTCGCTCACGCCCAGCGTGGTCTGGTTCGAGATCTGGAACAAGTTCCCCATGACCTCGCTGTGCTCGCCGTAGAGCCCTCGGACGTTGAGCCCCACCTGGCTGATGCCCTTCAGCACCTTGGGGATCTCGTCCATCAGCACGAGCGCCGGCAGGTGAACGAGCACCGAGGCCCTGAGCCCCGTCCCCGCGTTCGTGGGGCAGGACGTGAGGTATCCGGTCTCGTCGGAGAACGCGAAGTCCAGCGCCTCGTCGAGCTCGTCGTCCGCTGCGTCCGCCACCGCCCAGCTCTCGGCCAGCTGGAAGCCCGGGGCCATGGCCTGCAGGCGCAGGTGGTCTTCCTCGTTGATCATCAGCGACAGCCGCTCGTCGGCGCCCGCCAGCAGGCCGCGTGGGCGCGTTCCGTCGCCCAGCTCGTGGCTCACGAGGTGACGCTCGACCAGGATCTGGCGCTCGAGCGTGCCGATGTCGTTCATCTTGAGCAGCAGGCCGTTCTGGAAGCCGGGCGCGCGCTCGGCGGCCGCGACCACGCTCATCAGGACGCCCTGGAGCTGCTCGTCGCGCGCCCGGTGCGTGAAGGGCACGCTCTGCAGGTTCCGGGCGAGCCGCATGCGGGTGGAGAGCACCATCCCGGCCTGCGGCCCCTCGCCCGACAGCCAGGGAGTCGCGCGCTCGATCAGCTCGTCGAAATTCTTCGGTGTTCCGTTTCCGTTACCGGGCTTCATTCCTGGGTCTTTCTCGGGCTCGGCGTCTGGCGCGCCTCCTGCGCCTCGTGCTCCAGCCGCTTCACCTCGTCGCGGATCCCCGCTGGATCTGGCGCGAGCGCGTCGCGCCCTCGCCGTCCCGCGTCGGCACCTTGCCCTTGTGATGCGTGTCACCGTGGATCCGACGCAACAGGGGGCGGAGCTGGAACTGGAACGCCTGGTAGCACTCGGCGCAGCCCAGCCGTCCGGTCTCCTTGAAGGCCGAGTACGCCATTCCGCAGCGCGGGCACTGAACATGGCCCACGCGCTCCTCTTCGGTCGAGGTCATCCCGTCCACCATCCCCGCGAGCAGGTCGGCGATGTCGAACTTCTGCTTCTTCGAGGGGCCTTGCATGCCCTTTTCTTCGGCACAGCGCTCGCACAAGTGGAGCTCCGACATCTTGTTGTCGTTGATCTCCGTGAAGTGCACGGACGCCGCGTTCTTGCCGCAGATCTGACAGAGCATGGTTTGCAGTCCCCTACCCGCGGAGCCTACCGGACTCGAGCGTGAGCACGCGGTCCGCCCGCGAGGCAAGCCTATCATTGTGCGTCACGACCACAAACGTCTGGCCCCGATCGCGCGCGAGCGACGTCAGCAGATCGTGAAGCGCCGCCGCCGAGCCGTGGTCCAGATTGCCCGACGGCTCGTCCGCCAGCACCAGCTCGGGCGATGGCACGAGCGCGCGCGCCACGGCCACGCGCTGCGCCTCGCCGCCCGACAGCTCCGCCGGCCGGTGCTGCCAGCGCTCGACCAGCCCCACCGAGGCCAGCGCTTCGCGCGCCCGGCTGCGGGCGGAAGCTGGGTCGGCTCCGGCGATGAGCAGCGGCATCATCACGTTCTCCTCGGCGCTGAATTCCGGTAGCAAGTGATGAAACTGGAACACGAACCCGAGCTTCGTGGCGCGCACCCGAGCCAGCTCGCGATCCTTCAGATGATCGACCCGCCGTCCCGCGATCTCCACGACCCCGGAGTCGGGGTGGTCGAGTGTCCCGAGAATGTTCAGAAGGGTGCTTTTCCCGGCCCCCGATGTACCTACGATAGCCAGAATTGTGCCACGCTGAACCTCGAGGTCCACCCCCTGAAGGACCTCCAAAGGGCCCAGCGGAGAACGATAGGACTTCCGGATCCCGGCGGCGACCAGAGCCTGCCCGGACTGGTTATTCGCAACGATATCAATCACTTCCGATTTTTGTCTCAACCTGGGCCTCAAGTCTGGCGGCGAATCGCGTCCACCGGGTCGAGCTTGGAGGCCCGCCAAGCGGGGTAGAGCGCTGCGGCCAGGCACAGCGACAGGGCGGCCAATACCACGGCGATGAAGTCTCCGGCCTCCGGGCGGACCGGCAGGCGCTCGATGAAGTAGACGTCGCCCGGGAGCCGCACGAAGGGGTAACGGCGCAACACGGCGACCAGCATGATCCCGAGCGCCGCTCCGAGCCCGGTGCCGAGCCCACCGATCAGCAGCCCCTCGCACAGGAAGATGCGGAGCACCGACCCGTTCGTGGCCCCCAGGGACTTGAGCACCCCGATGTCGCGCCGTTTTTCCAGCACCACCATGAACAGCGTGCTCACGATGTTGAACGCCGCCACCAGCACGATGAGGGCGAGGATCACGAACATGACGGTCTTCTCGAGCTTCATCCAGGTGAACAGGTTGCGGTTGAGCTCGATCCAGTTGTTGGCCCGGATCCCGGGCCGCCCGAGCCGGCGCACGATCTCGTCGGCGGCGGCGGGGGCCGCGAACATGTCGGCGAGACGGATCTCGATGCCGGTCACGGCGTGACCCAGCTCGAAGAACTCCTGGGCCGCGGCAATGGAAGTGAAGCCGAAGCTCGAATCGTAGGTGTAGAGCCCCGAGCTGAACAGACCCACCACCCGGAACTTGCGCAGTTTGGGCGCGAAGCCCAGGGCGGAGCGTGCCGCCCCCGTGAGCGATGCGAGCAACACCGGATCGCCGACCCGGGCGCCGAGCCGGCCCGCCAGCTCCGTGCCGAGCACGATGCCGGGGATGCCGTCCGCGGTCCGGAGCGGGATGGAATCGAGCGGCGGCGTGATGTTGCGCCCGACGGTGGTGACGCCCCGCTCGGCGCGCAGGTCCACGCCCTTTACGACCAGGCCCTCGGTGAGCCCTTCGCGGAACACCATGGCTTTGACGTAGGTGAAGGCCGCAACGCCCAGGACTCCGGGCACGCCCGCCACGCGCGGCACCAGCTCCTCTGGCCGCTCGATCCCGGAGGCGGTCTCCCCCAACAACACGACGTGCGCGTCGGTGCCGGCGATCCGGCTCTGGAT
>VBOS01000341.1:2485-5920 GCA_005893185.1 Candidatus Eiseniibacteriota bacterium | reverse complement strand
CGTATTTCTCCGCCAGCCCGATCGCCGCGGCGCGGCTCGTGGCGACGCCCGTCGCGAACGCGAGGCGCACCTGCCCGCCGGGGGCGATGCGAACCCGCCGGCGCAGACTCAGGATGGGATCGAGCACCGCTCCCGTGGTGGCCGAGAGCGCCCGGCCGTCGAGCGCGACGGGGTCTTCCAGCGTGCGTCCTCGGCCGATGAATCGCTTGCGGTCGGTCTCCCACTCGATCGCACCGTGAATGCCCCCCTCGGCGCTCAGCACGTGCACCGCCCACGGCGCCAGCTCGTCGGGCGAGCGCGGGCGGCGGCCGCACAGCAGGGCCGTGCACTCGGGGCGGTATTCGGTCTCGAGGAACAACTTGAGGAACGCCGGGTGGGAGAGATCGTCGGCCTGCGGCGCGAGCACGATCTCGACCAGGCTCGTCACCTCGATCTCGCGCAGCAGATCGCTGTGGTTGATCAGCGAGATCCGGCGAACCTCTACGTCGTCCTCGGGGGATACCGTGATCTCGAGCCTTGTCTCGATGCCGTCGTCCGTGCGTGCGAACAGGGCATCGTCGGGGCGGAAGGTTACCCGGTAGCGTTCCGGCTCACGGCACACCGGCTGGTGGGCGGCAGACCAGAGCAGACCGCTGCGCACATCGCGCAGGTAGATGAACTGGCTGCCCGGGTCGCAGGTGGGGTCGTCCCGATGCCGCGTGACCGCGCGTCCACGCCAGGTGCTGGTACCGCCCCCGGCGTTGGTGATGACCGCGGTGTACTGGCCGTTCGACAGGAAGTGGGCGCTCGGGTAGAGCGTGTGGGGGGAGCGGAAGCGTCGCGGCGAGGTCGCGGGCACCAGCGGCTCGACGCGTGTGGATTCGGCGGGACGCGGCCGGATGACGGGCACGAAGCGCGGCACGCGCTCCTGCAGGAGCGGCTCGGTCGCCAGCACGCGAGGATCCGAATGGAAGCGCCGCACCATCGGGGCACCGAGCACGGCGTTCGTCAGCGCGATCAGGCTCATGCCTTGATGATGGGCGAAGAATGCCCGGACGGCGTGGACGCGAGCAGGGTCGGGCCCGGTCTCGCCGTCGGGTGCATCCGACTTCCGTGGCGTGTAGTCGAGCGCCTCCTCGAATCCAAACCGGCCAGCTGCGCCCTCGCGGGCCAGCTGGCGGAAGTTCGCGGCGGCGGCGGCGGGATCGACCAGTGCCGCCAGAGCCGTGGCATAGGGAGCGATCACCATGTCTTCGGCGAGCCCGCGCTTCAGCCCTAGGCCTGGGACGCCAAATGCCTTGTACTGGTAGGTGCCGTGCGCGTCGACCACGTGGTACGCGGACTCCGAGATGCCCCAGGGGACCCGCTGGCGCCGCCCGTAGAGGATCTGTGCGCGCACCGCCGCGCGGCAGGTGTTCTCGAGCAGGGTCTCGGGATGGCTGCGCAGAATCAACAGCGGCATCAGGTACTCGAACATCGAGCCGCTCCACGACACCAGCATGGTGCAGCCTTCAACGCTCACCAGCGCGCGTGAGAGCCGGAACCAGTGCTCCTGCGGCACTTCACTGCGGGCGATGGCGATGAAGCTCGCGAGCCGGGCCTCCGACGCCAGCAGGTCGTAGTACGAGGTAGAGAGGCGTCCCGGCCCTTCGGCGTCGGCCAGCCGGAAGCCGATCGAGAAGACTCCGCGGGAACGATCGTAGAGAAACTTCCACTCCATGGCGTCGGCGAGACCGTCGCAGCGGCGGGCGAGGTCGTGAAGTCGTCCGCGCAGCGCGTCGGGTGCGGCCGAGTGTCCCGGCAACCGGACGAGCGCCTCGTGGAGCGACTGGCCCCACTCGGCGACCTCGTTGGCTTCGGGGCCTGCCGGCGCGACCATCGCCACCTGCTCGAGCGCGGCGCGCAGATCCTTGGCGCGCTGGCCGCAAGCCTCGCACCGTGCGCTCGCAGGCCCGCTGGCGCCGAGCGCCGCACGCAGCGCGTCCAGTTCCCGCTGGGCGAGGCCGCAGCTCGTGCGCAGCGGAGTCGCCGCGTGCGCCCGGCGCGCCAGCGCTTGCAGCGTCTCGGCCAGCACCCCCGCGGTATCCGCGGCGCCAGCGCACACTCGTTCTTCGTCTTCTGCGCCCCCGGCAAGCTCGCGCAGCCCGGCGGACAGCGCCATCAGCGCGCCCGCCAGATTGCCGCTGTCCACGGTCGAGACGTAGCGCGGGGCCAGCGGCGCCAGGCCAGTCGTGTCGTACCAGTTGAGCAGGTGTCCTTCGTGGCGTTCGAGTGCTTCGACGGTCGTGAGCGTGCTCTCGATCCGGTCCGCAAGCTGGCCTAAGTCCAGGTAGCCGAGGTCGTGGGCGGCGAGCGTGGAGAGCAGCCCCATGCCGATGTTGGTCGGTGACGTGCGGCGCGCGATGATGAGCTCCGGAGCTTCCTGCACGTTGTCGGGTGGCAGCCAGTGATCCTCAGCGGTGACGAACCGCTCGAAGTAGCGCCAGGTCCGGCGCGCGATGCGGCGCAGCTGCTCTGCGTCTCCGGCACCGAGCGCCAGGCGCCTCGGTACGACCGGCCGGCTCAGCCACCACGCGACCACCGGCGATGCCAACCACGCGGTCAGGAACGGCAGCGCCAACGGCAACGCGCTGGCCCGCAGCGGCGGCACCCCCAGCAGCACCGCCAGCGCGGCCGCCGGACCCGCCCACATCTCGGCGACGAACGCCCCGGGTCCCTGGCGCACGAGTAGCCCGGCGGCGCGTGCCGCCGTGGCCGCGGCGGTCTCCCACTCGAGCAGCCGCCGCTGCGTGATCACCAGCCGCACCAACGTCAGGACGATGGCGTGCAGCATCTCGTAAGCGTGGTAGGGGAGCAGCATGATCTCGAGCAGCACCTGCGCGCCCGCCGTCTCGAGCTCCGCCCACACGTCGTGCAGGAACACGCCGGGCGGCTGTTGGGGCCGCGGGCCTCCGGCGAAGTGCACCAGCGGCGGGAGCAGCGGGAAGCCGAGCACCGCGAGCGCCGCCAGGGTCCAGCCGAGGGGCGAGCCCGGGAGCCAGGTCCAGGCCGAGGCCAGCAGCGCCAGCAGCGCCGGCGCCACCAGGCTGCGGCGCAGGTTGTCGAGGATCTTCCAACGGCTGATGAGCGGCAGCCGGTTGCGTTCCAGCCCGTGCCGCGTCGGCAGCACAGGCAACAGCCAGGACAGGATCTGCCAGTCGCCGCGCACCCAGCGGTGCTGGCGCCGCGCGTGGGCGAGCACGCTCGAGGGGAAGTCGTCCACGACCTCGACGTCTGTCACCAGTGCGCAGCGTGCGAACAGACCTTCGAACAGATCGTGCGAGAGCATCGCGTTCTCCGCCACGCGACCCTCGAGCGCGGCCGAGAAGCTCTCCACGTCATAGAGTCCCTTGCCGGTGAAGCTGCCTTCGCCGAACAGGTCCTGATAGGTGTCGGACACCGCGGTGGTGTAGGGAT
>VBOS01000341.1:0-2246 GCA_005893185.1 Candidatus Eiseniibacteriota bacterium | reverse complement strand
CGGTTGAACTCCTCGATCTTGCCGCGCTTGCGCTCCCAGCCCATCCACACGCCCTCGCTGCCGTTCCAGCGCCGTGCGCGGTGGAACAGGTAGAAGCGGTCCCCGGTTCCGGGCGCGTAGCGCGCATTGAGCGCCTCGATCCCGGTGATCGCGGCCGCGAGCACATCGTCCTCGCCCGTCAGGCGCTCGTCGGCCGCGTCGGGGAAGTCCGTGAGCAGCGCGAAATGGAGGTGCGGGCCCATGTTGCCGAGGGCGTGCACCTCGAGTTGTTCCACCAGAGCCCTGGCGCCCTCGACCGAGGAGATGAGGGTCGGCACGATCACCATGGTGCGTGCGGGTTCCGGGACGCCGCCGCGCAGATCGAGCCGCGGCAGCGGCATGGGCCTCGCGATCCGGTGAACGACGCGGTGCATGAACGCAACCGCGAAGTCGCTGGCGGGGATGAGTGCGAGCGCTCCCACGTAGATCCACATCCAGTGCGGTGCCTGCGACGCTCGGGCCGCCGCCACCGCGGTCGCCACCCCGAGCCCCGTGAGCAGGGAGAGAGAGCCGAGGTAGATGGGCGTGGCGTGCTCGAACAGCAGGCGCTTCAGGCGCTGCCGCAGCGGGGGATGGTGGGCGACGTCGCTCTCCAGCTCGCGGCGGCCGCGTCCGATCAGGTGGTAGCCTACGTGTGCGGCTCTGGAGCCGGCGCTCAGCTTCTCCGCCGCCTGACGCGCGCTCTCGATCGCGCGCAGCGCGACCCTCACCTGGGCCTCGCCGGTCGGGTCTGCCAGCGCCTCGACTCCGTGGCGGTAGCGATCGCGACTCGTGAAGTCCATACGGCCGTAGACGCCAGGCGGGTCGCGCTGGAGGATCTGTTCGATCAGGCTGACGCCCTCGACGTACTCGTTCCAATCGAGCGTGGCGCAAAGCCGAAGGCTGGTGATGGAGTTGCCCATCGAGAGGTGGCTCATCGCCTGTCGCTGATGCTCCGCCCGCACGGCCTCCTCCACCGTGGTGCCGGCGGCATCCAGCCGCTCCTCCAGCTGCTTCCTGAGCCCGGCGGCGCCTGCACCGTACTCGCGCATGCGTTGCAGCAGCTGGTCCACGAACGCGACATGGAGGACCTGCGGAAGCAGGCGTAGGCGGCCGCTCGCCTGGGCGCTTTCGAAACCGGCGAAGCAGCGATCCGCCTCGAGGCGGCCCGCGCGGCTCTCGATCAGTTCCTCGGAGAGCCGGCGCAGGTGCTCGATCAGGGCGAGCTTGAGCATGCTGGGCCACGCCCACAGCTCGCCGATCGTGAGGGGTGCGACGGTCTGATAGGCGTAGATGAACCGGTTCAGCCGGTGACCATCGAGTCGCGCGTCGCTATAGCGGAGCAGCTCGACGGCCATGGCGTAGACGCGTGCCGTGCCGGCGAGCTCGCGCGTGGCCAGCTTCGGAAGCTCTCGGTAGTAGCGCGTTGGAAGGTGATGGCGGATCTCACGCATCTCGCCTTCCACCAGGTGGAAGTTGTCGAGCAGCCACTCGGCGGCGGGCGCGATCGGCTCGCCACGTCGCACGTCGCCGGCCAGGATGCGATACGCGTGACGGAGAACACGCCCGTGGTCGGACAGGCGGCGTAGTAGCCGGGGAGGGCCGCGCCGCGGGTTGCGCGAGAGAGTGAATCCCGCGGCCAGCGCCCGGGCGCGTTCCTCCAGGCGCTCGACGCCAAGGAGTTCGCCATGCAGGAGGCTGGAGTCCAGGCCGATCAGCCGCAGGCGCGCCCCGCCCGGCGGAGGATCAGCCCGGGTCGGCCTGACGCGAGTGCTTGGCAACAGCGTGCGGTCCTTCCGGAATGGACCACGGGGAGCCCGCGGCCCCGATCGAGGCGACCGAACCATGGTAGCAGGGATGGGACCGCTGGACCCTCACCGGCAGGTTCGAACGAGCGCCCGCGGCATGAGTTGTGGGTTCGCGCATCAGCGCCGGAGCACCATCCGCAAGAGTTACCTAGAAGCCCCGCAGGGAGTTATCTTCCGGTGGGGCGTCGTACTTTGAGTGGCCACGAATAGTCCTGAGCGTCCGGATAGGGACGTTGATGACGGGACCACGACGGGACTAATCTTCCCGCAAGACCCAATGACCGGAGCAGCGGTCGGAGTGGGCATCATGGGCACCGACGAGTGGAAACAGCGCTAATCCGAGAGCGTTCGCGTCAGTTTCTTCAGGCCACCGAGTTCGGACTACAACGGTCCTTCCATGGAGAGGAGGCGCGCGTGACG
>VBOS01000340.1 GCA_005893185.1 Candidatus Eiseniibacteriota bacterium | reverse complement strand
AGCTGCACCCACCTCGATTTCGCTCGAGAGCCCCGCGAAGTGGGTGCGGCGCATGCCGGCCGTCAGCGCCGTGGTGTTGAGCACGGGCCCATGGTCGATTCTCACGTCCCGGCCGCGGGCGCTCAGTGTCCCTTGCGTGTCGGGGCGCCGGAACGGGATCGCGGTCGCCTCCCAATTCTGCGAGAGGCCGTCGAGGTGCCCCGGCGACTCGTAGGTGTGCGAGCGCACATCGTACCGGGTCTCGAGCCGCCACAGCTCGAGATTCGCGCCTCCGGTAGAGATCGCGCTCTCGGAGAAGGTCACGGGGATCGCAGCCTTGTTCTCGAGCGGATCCCGCGAGCTCACGTATCCCGCGTTCGCCGAGAGATACGAGTGCGGCGCCGGGGACGCGATGAAGCGCATCGCCGCTTCGTCGCCCACCCAGACCGGGCCCGACACCCGCTGGTTCGAGTCGAAGCTCCGGACGCCCATGATCTCGAGGCTGTTCCCCACGCCCATGCGCGCCAACGCGAGCCGGGGCGAGAGCCGCGCGATCCAACCCTCATCGGAGGAATTCGTGTTCGGCAGCTGATCCTGACGCACTTCGAGGTCGAGCCCGGGATTGACGGAGACCGGACCTGCGAATGCGCCGTGCGGCGTCCCGGCGGCCGCCAGCAAGCACAGGACGGCCAGGCTCGTGAATCTCGAGGCCGCCCGGGCCGGGAAGCGGCGCGTCCGTCCCGCGGTCGAACGACGGGATCGCGCGTGCTGCGAACGAAAGGGGTGGGTCACTTGGGGTTCCATGGTCGGGACCGACTGCCATCGTTCCCGGTGGGAGAGCTCAGCGTTCAGGAGACCGGGATGAGTTTTCGCGGCCGTGCCGGCCGTCGCAAGTATGACGCCCGGTCACCATGACGTCATTTCGCATTGAGGCTCGATGCCAATCTCATGCCAATGATCAGAACTAGTGTGTCGTCGCGCCCGGACTCACGCACGGCCTCGCCGCCTCGGCGGGCGTCCGCGGCGCCGCGGTCAGATCGCGTACCACCGCGGGCGGCCGGGCTCCCCGCGCCGCGCTCCGGCGTGCGCGGCGAGGCCCGACGAGGCCCGTCCGTTTCGTTGGATCGCGCGCACGAGCGAGCGCAGGAACCCGCGTCCGGAGCGGCCACAATGGGGCCCGCGCGTGGCAAGTGACCCGAATCTCGGCCGGAATTGGGGGAGGGGACCCACCACTCGAACGGCTCCGGTGGAGCGGCTCGGGGCTTCCGCGGCGCGCGTGGAGCCTCCGGCTCCGCTCGGGACGAGCGTCTCGAGTCGTCGGCCGTCGTGCCAAGCTTTGACGGAAGTCATATGCAATTTGTATTCGCGCCTCGGTCACACGGGAACGTGAAGTCCACGGTCAGCCCTGCACCACCCTGGCGCCGGCGCACCGACTCGATGTTGGCGCGCGCCTCACGCTCGAGGACGCGGGCCTCTGGAACGCTGCGCGCTGGCACCGGTACTCGTTGCAGGGGAATGGATCGGTCGGACGGCACAGGCCGTGCGTACGTGGCGATTGGGAATTCGTGTTGGCCGACGCTCGTCTGCGCGGCCCGTCACGATTTCCCCGCGCTGGAACGGGCCAAACCGCGAATCGATGCGAAAGCGAAGCGTGGTCCGCTCCGGCCGTTGTCACCCGCGGGGGCGGGTCGAAGGACCCAACCCGGGGCGTGATGTGAGGAATCGGATCGGAGTGGTCGGAAAGGTGAGGTTGGAGACCGCAATCATGAAGGCGCACGACGTCTATCGAGTGAACAACCCGCAGGTGATCTACGAGAACATCGATGGAGAGCTGATTCTCGTGCACATGGAAAAGGGCGCCTACTACACGACGGACGAGGTAGGTGCGACGCTATGGGACCTCATCGAATCGCGCTGCACGGTGTCCGAGATGCAGGAAGCGCTCGCGGCGCAGTTCGACGCGAGCCCCGCGGAGATCGAAGCCGCGACCGAGTCGTTCATCGAGCTGCTGATCGCCGAGGAGCTGGTGCTGCGGGAGGAGCCGGCGAGTGACCGCGCCCCGCAGCGGCGCGCAGCTCCGCCCGCCAAGCGTCCCTTCCGCGCTCCGGGCCTTCAGTCGTACCGCGACATGCAGGACATGCTGGCCCTCGACCCGATCCACGATGTCGAGGCGGCCGGTTGGCCGGCGCCGAGGGCGGAATCCGACACCTCGGTCCCGTCACCCTCCGCTTAGGAACGCAAGGCCCGGAACCTCGATGAGCGGCGTCCCGCAGAATCCACCGCGCGGCTGCACTCGCGTGAGCGTCGTCATTCCCTGCTACAACGGCGAGCGCTACCTCGCGGACACGATCCGCAGCGTGATGCGGCAGGAAGTTGGTCCGACCGAGATCATCGTGGTCGACGACGGCTCGACCGACGGGAGCCGCGAGGTCGTGGCCGCCTTCGGCGCGCAGGTTCGGTACGCCCGCCAGCCCCACGGCGGCGCAGCTCGCGCGCGCAACCTGGGGGCGGCGCTCGCGACCGGAACGTTGCTCGCGTTCATCGACGCCGACGATCTCTGGACCGAGCACGCGCTGGGGGCGCTGATTGCGCCGCTCGAGCGGGATCCATCGCTGTCGATGACCGTGGGTCTCATGGAGCAGTTCGTGAGTCCCGACCTGCCCGACGGCGCCCGGCACGGCTTTCGTTTCTCGCCCGACCCGGTGCCGGCCCGGATGTGCGGCTCGGTGCTGGTGCGGCGCTCGGAGTTCGAGCGCGTGGGGGAGTTCTCGCCGCGGCTCGAGAGCGGGGAGTTCACGGACTGGATCCTGCGCTCCGAGGCGGCTGGGCTCCGGTTCGCGACCGTGCCCCAGCTGGTGCTGAGGCGGCGTCTCCACCTGCTGAATCACGGCGTGGTACGCAAGGACGCCCGGCAAGACTACTTGAAGGTGGTCAAGGCGGCGCTCGACCGGCGGCGCGCGGCGACTGCGCAGGAGGGCATGGCGTGAGCGGACGGATGGGCGCGCGCAGCTTCGCGGAGGCCGGGGCCGCATGGCGATGACGGCCCCGCGCACCACCTTGCAGGCCCTGTGGCCCACGCCCGGCCAGGAGCTGCTGCTCCGGGCCGCTGTGACGTCGGGCCGCCGCGCGCTCGAGGCATGGGACGCGTGGAAGGCCAGCCACGACCTCATCGAGAGCGAGCTGGACCACGGATCGTTCCGGCTGCTGGCGCTCGTGTACAAGAACTTGCTCGCGCAAGGAGCGGACGAGCCGCTCATGCCGCGACTCAAGGGCATCTACCGATACTGGTGGTGCTCGAACCAGCACCTGTTCTACCGGGCGGCCGGCGTGATCCGTGAGCTGGAGGGCGCGGGGATCCCGACGATCGTCCTGAAGGGCGCGGCAGCTTCGGTCGCGTACTACCGGGACACCGGCGTGCGCCCGATGGGGGACATCGACCTGCTGGTGCCGGTCAATCGGGCGGCGGCGGCCGTCGCGCATCTCGGGCGTCTCGGTTGGCGGCCGGCGCGCCCGCGGGTCCAGGATCTGATTCGCTATCAGCATTCGGTGCGGATGGAGAACGACAAGGGCGAAGGGCTCGATCTTCACTGGCACGTGCTGGCTGAGTGCGTCCACCGCTCGGCCGACGAGGGTTTCTGGAAGCGGGCGGTTCCGATCCGGATCCTGGACGTATCCTCGCGCGCGCTCGGTCCCACGGACGCCCTGCTCCACGCGATCGTCCACGGCATGCGCTGGAACGCGGAGCCCACCGTGCGCTGGGTCGCCGACGCCATGGCCATCCTGCGTGCATCCGAGGGCGCGATCGACTGGACCGCGCTGGAGCGCGAGGCGCGCCGTCAGCAGGTCGTGCTGCGCCTGCGCATGGGGCTCGCCTACGTCAGGCGCAACATGGGGGCGCCGATCCCGGACCGCGCGCTCGAGCGGCTTCGCAGAACTTCGCCGGTCGGGATCGAGCGCATGGAGTACAAGGTGCTGGCGGTGGATGCCGACGGACAGCCGCTGCTCCGTCCCGGACACGTCCTGCTGGTCCTGGTCCAGTACATGCGGTTCATGACCGGCAAGAGCCTGATCCAGCAGATCGCCGAGACGCCGTCCTATCTGCGCTACCGCCTGCGCGGCCGCCGGAGGACGCTCCGCCTCATCACGAGCCTGCGGAGCGGAGTGCGGCGGCTCTTTCCGCGCCGGTTCCTTCCCGGTGAAGCCGCGTAAGCTCGGCTCACGCGCGCCCATCGGGCTCTCCGCGCAGGGGGGAGCGCCATGACCGCCGCCGAGCGCAGCCCGTCCCGCCGAGTCATCGACCTGGACGCCTGGCGTTACTTCGAGCGTTGCTCGCCGGGCAAGCTCGGCGTGCTCCTCTTCTATGGGCTGGTCGCTGCTGCGCAGGCGCTGCTCCTCCTGCCGGTCCTGCTGCTGATCCGCCACGCGGTCGACGCCGTGATCCCGCAGCGGCACATCGGGCTCCTGATCCAGATCGGCGGCGCAATCTTCGCGCTTCGGGCGCTGGGAAGCCTCATCGCCCTGTGGCTGCGCGCCGCCCATGTTCGCGTGCTCAAGCAGGCGACGCTCCGCCTGCGCGAAGACCTGCTCCAGCGACTGTTCATGCTGTCGCGCGCCGCCTACAGCCGCCTCGACCGGGACACCACCCACGCGCGCATCGTGCTCGACACCGAGCGGCTCGATGAGATGAGTCACGCCATGGTGGCCCGGCTTCTGCCCGCGCTCTTCTCGGCCGCTGTGCTGGTCGTGCTGCTCGCGTTCCTCAACGCCCGACTGCTGCTGTTGACGCTGGCGTTGGCGCCGTTGCTGCTGCTCTCGATCCGGGCCACCGGGGGGCTGGTGAAGCGGCGGGTGTTCGTCTTTCAGCGCGCGTTCGAGACGTTCAGCAACGGCATCCAGTTCGTTCTCCAGCACATGGACCTGACGCTCGTCCAGTCCTTCGAAGCGCGCGAGGCCGAGCGGCGCAGGGCGGACATGGATCGGCTGCGGCGCGCGAGCGAGCGCATGGCGTTCGTGTACGCCGTGCACGGGCAGCTCCAGACCATCACCGTCACGCTGTGCGGTGTCGTCATCCTCGTGGCCGGGGGCGCCGCCGTGGCGGCCGGGCAGATGACGCTTGGCGGATTCCTGTCGTTCTGGGTGGCGGCCGGGCTGCTGAACCAGCACGTCATGACGATCGTGGGGGCGATCCCCGAGGCGATCGCAGGCAACGAGTCCATGGTGACGCTGCACCGCTTCGCCATGAGCTGCGAGCCGCGCCCCTACCGCGGGCGCGAGGTGATCCCGTTCTCGGGTCGCGTCCGTCTCCAGTCCGTCGAGTTCGGCTACGGCGGCTCTCCGGTCGTGCGCGACGTGCGGCTCGATCTCGGCCCGGGAGAGACCGCAGCCATCGCCGGCCCCAACGGGGCGGGAAAGAGCACGCTGCTCTACTTGATCCTGGGCTTCTACCGCCCGCAGCGCGGCGAGCTCACAGCCGACGGCGTGCCCTACGATCGCCTCGACCTGGTCGAGCTCCGGCGCCGGATCGGCGTCGTCATGCAGCACCCCACCTTCTTCGCCGGCACCGTGCGCGAGAACATCGCATACGGCTACCCCGAGGCGACGACGGAGGAGATCACGCGCGCCGCGCGACTCGCGCTCGCCGACGATTTCATCCGCGCGCTGCCCAAGGGCTACGACACGCCGATCGGCGAGGAGGGCATCCTGCTCTCGGGCGGCGAGGTGCAGCGCATCGCGATCGCGCGCGCGCTGCTGCGGCGGCCGCGACTCCTGATCCTCGACGAGCCGACCAATCATCTGGAGACCGCAGCGATCCACCGCCTGCTCGACCAGCTCGCGCGCCTGGAGGACCGCCCTGGCGTGCTGATCATCAGCCACGACCGCGACGTGCTGCGCCAGGTGGAGCGGGTCCATCACCTCGAAAACGGAATGCTGACGCTGCGCGAGGACCGGACGGGTCCCCGCGCTGCGATCCTGGCGTTGGGGACGTGATGACGCAGAAGCCCAAGACCGAAGAAGAGCAGGTCGCGTTCTTCGAGAGCGTGCACGAGCGCTTCCGTCAGGCCGTTGAGCGCGTCGGCGAGGTGCATCACGACTACCGGATCGCGGGCACGGTGGTAAGGCTTACGTTCGCGGGCGAGCGCCTGGTGCCGTACTTCACGCGGGCCCTCGAGCACCTGCGGATCGAGTCACATGAGACGCCGGACGCAACGTTCTGCGTGTGGGACAGTGCCTCGACCCACGTGCCCATGCTGCCGCCCCCGTGCGACCGCGAGGCTTTCAGCGACCGCGGCGACCTGTGGGGCTTCAACAGCCGTCGCATCAAGACCGCGTTCCACTATCACGACTTCTCGGTCAACCTGTTCGACCACGAGCGGCGCACCGGCATCTACTGGGTGACGGAAGCGGCGGTGCTGCCCTACTGGGTGCTGGCCTCGCCGCTCCGCACCTTGTTCCACTGGTGGATGGAAGGGAGGATTGGGGAAGTCCTCGACCGCGCTGGCCTGCCTCGAGGCCGGCTTCCAGTTCATGGGCGACGACTACGTGATCGTCCGCAACGATCCCAAGCCGACGGTCTACGGGCTCTACGCCACCGCCAAGATCAACCGCGAGGACATCGAGCGGTTCTCGGCTCTCCGCCCGCACCTGAGCAAGCAAGAGGTTCCGGTGGACGAGAAGGCGGTGCTCTCCCTCCACCCGGCGTTCGAAGCGCAGCTCCGGAAGGAGATGCCACTCCAGGCGATCGCCGTGCCGCGCGTGGTGGATCGCGAAGAGACGGAGCTGGTGCCGGAGGCGGACTCGGTGGTGCGCGAAGCTGCGAGCTTCACGACCATGTCCCAGCTTCCCTACGCCGGCGATCACACGCTGCGCCTCTTCACGGCGCTGTGCGACTCGCTTCCCAAGTACCGGATCGAGCTGGGGCGGAACCGCGAGCGGCTCACGGGGGCGGTGCGCGCGTTCCTGTCCGACGGGGCGGGCCGCCCCGAGAAGAACGGCGCGCCGTCGCGGCCGGCGGACCTGCCGCTGGTGAGCGTGATCATCCCGGTGCACAACGGCGAGCGCTTCGTCGCCGAGGCCGTGAACAGCGTTCTGGCCCAGGATTACCCGGCGCTCGAGATCATCATCATCGACGACGGCTCGACCGACGGCACAGGGGCGGCTGTGCGGCGGCTGCCGTGCGAGGTCCACTACTTCAAGCAGGGGAAGCACGGCCCGGCGGCGGCGCGCAACCGCGGCATCCGCGACGCATCGGGCGACTTCGTCGCGTTCCTCGACGTGGACGATCTGTGGCCGAAGCACACGCTGCTGCGGCTCGTGGGCGAGCTGCTCCGCCAACCCGAGCTGGAAGTCGCGCGTGGGTACTCCCAGGTGATGGAGTACGACCCGTCGGCGGGCGTCTACGAATACCGCGGCAACCCCAAGGAATGATTCCCCTACAGCATCGCGGGCGGCGTCTACCGCAAGCGGGTGTTCGACCGCGTCGGCCTGTTCGACAAGAGCCTGCTCTTCGGCGAGGACACCGACTGGTACAACCGCGCGAACGAGCTGAACGTCCCGATCCTGCGCGTGGAGGCGGTCACGCTGCACGTGCGGCGCCACGACAAGAACATGACGCACGGGAAAACCCTGGTCGAGCTCAACATGATTCGCGTGGTGAAGATGAGCATCGATCGCCAACGCACAGCCGCTCCACCGGCCGCATGATCGTGCGCGCGCTGCCCGCCGCCGGGCGGGAGGTGGCTGTGACGTTCGACGACCTGCCGGTGGTCTCGGTGACGCGCTGGGACGTCGCGAGCCATCGCGCGATCACCACCCGGCTGCTGTACGCGATCGCGGCGCACGCCGTCCCTGCTGTCGGCTTCGTGAACGAGGAGAACCTTCTCGCGGACGGTGTCACAGATCCCGCCCGGGTGGACATGCTCAGGCAGTGGCTCGACGCCGGCTTGGAGCTGGCCAACCACACCTTCGCCCACCTCGACCTGCACGAGACGCCCATCGAGCGTTTCGAGGCCGACGTGGTTCGTGGAGAGCCCGTGCTTCGGGAGCTGCTCCGCGCGCGGGGCATGGCGCTCCGCTATTTCCGGCATCCTTACCTGCACACCGGGACCGATCTCGCGACCAAGCGCCGCCTCGAAGCGCTGCTCGCAGCGCGCGGCTGCAGCATCGCTCCGGTGACGGTGGATGTGGAGGACTATCTCTTCGCACAGGCCTACGATCGGGCCGTGGAGCTGGGGCGTCACGGCATGGCTCGGCAGGTGGCGGAGGCCTTCGTCTCCCACGTCGAGAGCAAGTTCGCGTACCACGAGGACCTGTCCCGGCGCCTGCTCGGCTACGAGGTGCGGCAGGTCCTGCTGCTCCACGCGAACTCGATCAACGCCGAGCGCTTCGATGCGCTCGCGCACATGCTGGAGCGCCGCGGGTACACGTTCGTCACGCTCGAGCGAGCGCTCGCGGACGGCGCGTACGCAGCAGCGGACGACTACGCCCGACCCGATGGCATCGGCTGGCTCCAGCGCTGGGCGCTGAACCGGGGTCGCCCCGAGCACTTCCTGGACGGCGAGCCCGTCACGCCGAGATGGGTGCGCGTCCGCGCCGGGGAAGGCTGGGAGGGGCGGATCGTGCGCTGGATGGCCCGCATGCACCGCGCCCGGCGCCGAATCATGGGAATGAAGGCGGCGGCCTGAGCGCGGGGCGCAGGTCTCGGGCGCCCTGAGGCGGGCGACCCGGATGCGCCCGCCACAATTCACTGGTTCCAGGAAAGCTTCTGAGGGAGACTACCCCGGCTGGCGGCACGCGCCGGCAGGGTTGCAGTCCCTGGTTCAACCCCCAACCCGGGAGGTCGTGCATGAAGAAGTCCCACCGTCGTCCGTTCATGGCCGTGCTGGTGCTCGCGCTGTTCGCGGTGTTGGTCGCCGCGATCGCCGGGTGCAGCAAGCAGTCGTCGCTCGTGACGGGGCCCGAGACGTCGCATTCGACCTCGGTCGCTGCGCTCAAGTTGGGCGCCTCCGAGCTGCGCGCTGCGTTCCGCGCGCAGGAGGCGAACACGCCCGGCCTGATGGGTGTACCCGGCGTGGTCGGAACCGCGACCACGGCGGACGATCAGGGCCGGCCGGCGATCATGGTGCTGACCGAGTACGCGCTGGGCTCGGGCCGTCTCCCCGCCACGCTCGATGGCTACCGGGTGATCGAGGCGATCACCGGCAAGATCGTCGCCTACAAGGGCCACGGCGGCTCGAGCCACACCGCCAAGCAGCGGCACGCTCGGCGCGCTGGTGGCCAAGGGCGGCACGCAGTACATCCTCAGCAACAGCCACGTTTTCGCGGGCGACGTGGTCTCGGGCGGCAACGGCCGGGTCGCGCAGATCGGCGACGACGTCAACCAGCCCGGCCTCGTGGACAACAACTGCAGCTCGGCGAACACGAACATCGTCGCCGACGTCTCGTCGCTCTCCACCCTCTACCCGCCGGGGAGCACGCCCAACGTGGACTGCGCGATCGCACAGGTCCGCGCCGGGATGGTGCGCACCGATGGCGCGATCCTCGAGGTCGGCACGATCTCGGCCTCGACCGTGGCGGCCTTCGTGGGGCAGGCGGTCAAGAAGAGCGGCCGCACGACCGGGCTCACGCGCAGTTCGATCTCGGCGCTCAACGCAACGGTCAGCGTGGGATACGAGACCGAGTGCGCAGGCTCCAGTTTCACCAAGACCTTCACCGGCCAGATCCTCGTGACCAACACCGCCAGCCGGTTCCTCAACTCGGGGGACTCCGGCTCGCTGATGGTGCAGGACGTGACCACCAACCCGCATGCCGTCGGGTTGCTCTATGCCGGCAGCAGCAGCATCGCCGTGGCGAACCCGATCGGCGACGTGCTGAGCCATCTCGGCGCGAGCATGGTGGGGCAGTAGATTCCGAAGCGGTGGTCGCGTGCATGACGCGTCCTCCGAATCCGATGGCGGCGGCAGGGTCCGAAGCGCGGACCGGCCGCCGCCATTCGCCTGCCGAGCGGGCGGGCGGCCGAATGGGCGGCCGCGCATTGGCTGGCGCGAGGTGGTGCTCGCTTCGACCCTCGTCCTGTCCGCACCGTTCGCGGGCTGCCGGCCGCGCCCGAGCCAGGAGGCCGTGAGCCCGCCGCCCGTGCGCCCGCTCTCCGACGTGCTCGCCGCCCACACGCCGGAGCTGATGAAGCTCCCGGGCGTGGTCGGCACCGCCGAATCACGGCTCGGCGATGGCCGCGCGTGCATCCTGGTCATGGTCGTGCGCCTCACGCCCGAGCTCGGGCGACGCGTCCCCCGCACGATCGAGGGCTGGCCGGTCCGGATCGATGAGACCGGCGAGATCCACGCCATGCCCGACTCGGGCCGATGAAGCGCCTGGCGCTCTTCCTCGTCGTGTCGCTCTCGGGCGCAGCGGTGCTGGTGCTCGAGATCCTCGGCACGCGGGTGCTCGGCCCGTTCTACGGCGTGAGCCTCTTCCTGTGGTCCGCGCTGATCGCGGTGACGCTGGCTGCGCTGGCCGCCGGCTACGCGCTCGGCGGCCGCTGGGCGCAGCGCGACCCCCGTGCCGAGCGCCTCGCGCTTGCGCTTGCGCTCGCAGCTTCCTGGGTGCTCGCGATCCCGTGGCTGCGCGGGCACGTCGTTCACGCCGCCACCGCCCTCGGCCTGCGCGCGACGGTGCTGGTGGCCGCGACGCTTCTCTTCTTCCCGCCGCTCGTCCTGCTCGGAATGGTGGGCCCGTACGCCATCCGGCTCGCGACGCGCAGCGTGGACGAGGTCGGCCGGGTGGCCGGCGATTTCTTCGCGGTCTCGACGCTCGCGAGCGTGGCCGCCGCCGTGGCCACGGGTTTCGTGCTGATCCCCGCGCTCGGTGTCAACCGGCTGCTGATCGCCGTCGCGATCGCCCTGTTCGTGGCGGCCGGGATCGCAGCGGGGGGCGCCATGCGCGCGACGGTCGTCCCCGCTGTGGGCGTCGTGCTGGCGCTGCTCGAGCTCGGCAGAGGCGAGCGCATCTCTCCGGGCGTTCTGGCCCGGGTCGAGAGCCCCTACGCCGAGCTGCGCGTGGTCGATTCCCACGGACTCCGCTACCTGCTCGTGGACGGCGGCGCTCACACCATCGTGAACGCCGAGACCGGGTCGCCGCGGCAGCCCTACGTCTTCGCGGCCGAGATCGCAGCCGACCTTTCGCGGCCTCACGGCCGCCTGCTGCTGCTCGGTCTCGGCGGCGGCGGCGCAGCCGGTGTGTTCGCCGGGCGCGGCTGGCAAGTGGATGCGGTCGACATCGATCCGGCGATGCCCGAGCTCGCGACGAGGTTCTTCCGGCTGCAGCCCCATCAAGCCCACGTGATCGTGGCCGAGGCGCGGCAGTACCTGCAGCGCGGCGGGGAGGCGTACGACGTCGTCTTGTTCGACGTTTACGGCAGCGCCCAGATTCCCTTCCACCTCGTGACACGCGAGGCGTTCGCGGCCGCGAAGGCGCGGCTCGCTCCGGGCGGCATCGTCGTCGTCAACGTGGAGACCGTGGGCTGGCAGGACCCGCTCGTGCACGCGCTGGTCGCAACGTTGCGGGCGGAATTCAGCGATGTGATTGCGCTCCCCACCGCCGAGCCGCCCGATCAGCTCGGCAACGTCATCGTGATGGCCGCCAACCGCGCGCTCGAGCTGAACCCCGACGTGCTCGGCGACCCGGTCGGCAGCCTCGGCGACGAGGACGAGCACTTCCGCGTCGTCGCCCCATGGGAGAACCGCTACGATCCCGGCCACGGGCGGGTGCTCACAGACGACTGGAACCCGGTCGACCTGCGCGCCGAGGAGATCAATCACGTCGCGCGGCTCGAGCTGCGGGCGCTGCTCCCGGATTCGCTCACGTCGGAATAGGCGTCGGTTCGTGAGGCGCGGGCGGAACCTGGCGAGGAGGTCGGTTGTCGAGCGCGGGTGGCGGAAGTGGGGCGGCAGCAGCGACGGGCCCCGCCGGCGAGCCAGGCTCGGCCCGCCCTGCCCGACCGGAGCGCGATCGCCTTGAAGTCGTCGCCGGCCGGTCGCACAATCCCGCGCCGTGAAGCCCAACCCCGGCCGTGTGATCTTCGCCCTCGCTGCCCTGCCGCTCGTGGTTGCCTGCTGCGCGCTCGCATGCGAGCCGGCCTTCGCCGCCGCGCCGCGTGCCGCCCTTCCGACGCTCGCGGGTGAGCGCCGCGCGGGCCCGCTCGTGGTCGTCCACGGTGGTGTGGGCTCGCCGCCCGCGGTCGCCGACGGCCCGCAGGCCGCGGCCGCCGAGGCGCTCGCGGCGCTCGCGCGCGGAGGATCGGGCTTGGATGCCGCGATTGCAGGCACAG